>JAFTPR010000004.1 GCA_017463145.1 Clostridia bacterium | reverse complement strand
CGTGGTAAGAGTAGTTCCAATGACGCAGATGCGGAGTATTTGGCTTGGCTTCGGAAGATTTTCGAGGAGAACGGCGTAATCTGGCAGACGGGCGAGATGGGCAAAGTGGATGCAGGCGGTGGCGGTACGGTTGCGAAGTATATTGCGAAAATGAATATCAGCACGGTCGATATCGGCGTGCCCGTGATTTCTATGCATTCGCCGTATGAGGTTATTTCCAAAGCGGATTTGTATGAGAACTATCTCGCATTCCGTGCTTTCCTCAAATAAAGCGGGTGCGACCCGCTGCGGAGTTTTACTGTCCTTTCGGGATTCTGTAAGTAAGCCCGCGTCTGTATGAGAAGTGGGTTGCCCGCTCGTATCTACGTCATTTTGGCGGGTGCGACGTCACAATTTAGGTATAACAAAATCCGCGAGGTTGTAGCAACCTCGCGGATTTTCCGTTAAAAACGCCGTTTTTAGCCAATAATAAATTCGTTATCCTTTGCAAGGATATCGGAGGAATAGAACGCCGTCAAGCCGTTGATAAGCTCGGCAAAATCACTTGCGGCGAAACACTCGCAAGCGGAGTGCATAGCAAGCTGCGCCACGCCGATATCTACGCCCGCTATACCCAAGCGGGAAGCCATGGCAACGCCGAGCGTACTGCCGCTTCTTACGTCCGAACGGTTGAAGAAAGTCTGGTATTTCACGCCCGCCTTTTCAAATACCGTTTTCACAAGCGCCGCGGAAATTGCATCCGTTACGTACGCCTTGTTGGCGTGTGATTTTACAACTACGCCGCCGCCGAGCACGGTCTTGTTCGTCGGGTCGCATTTTTCGGGGTGGTTGGGGTGCATGGCGTGTCCGTTGTCTGCTGAAAGCAGAAAAGACGAGGCAAGCGCTTTATAAAATTCATTATCGTCAAAGCGGAGCGCGTAGGCAATACGGCGAAGCGTTGTTTCCACGAAATTGCCGTCTGCGCCTGCGGCGGTACGGCTGCCGATTTCCTCGTTGTCCATCAGGCACGCAACGCAAATCCCGTCGCTGTCCGCATGGCTTACAAGCGCTTCCAAGGACGCATACGCATTGACGAGATTGTCGATACGGGGCGAAGCGAAAAATTCGTTGTTTGCACCAAAGGTGTAGGGGGTGTCCGCGTTCACGAGGTATAAATCATAGGCAAGAACCTTCGTATCGCCAACCGCTTTTTCCAGCCAACCGCTGTCGTTTCCAAGTGCAACCAAAGGCGCAAGGTCCGTTTGCGCATTGACGGCAAAGCCCTCGTTTACACCGCGGTTTTGGTGTACTGCCAAGGAGGGAATTGTCACAAAATAGGGGGATGTCACCGTTTCGGAATACACCCGTTCGTTTTCGCGGCGAACGATTCTGCCTGCGATTTTTAACGGGCGGTCGAAAAACGAATACCAAATGCCGCCGCCGTACGTTTCCGTGTTGAGGGTAAGATATTGTCCGCTTTGTTTCTCGGGGTTTTCTTTGAGTTTCAGCGCAGGAGAGTCCACGTGCGAAGCAATGATTTTATAGGAGAAATTGTCTAAGCCGCCCACAGTAAAGGCAAGCAACGCGCCGTTGCGCTCGATATAATATTTTCCGCCTTCCATAATCTCGAAATCGTTCGTTTCAAAGAGCTGTACGAACCCGTTTTCCGCCAAAAACTTTTTGGCGTTTTCCACGGCGTGGAACGCCGTCAGGGAAGCGGAGAGATAGTCTTTCAGTTTTGCGATTTTTTCCATAATTTCACCTCTTATCTATATTGTAGCACTTTTTTTTGCGTTTGACAAGGCATTTATTTGTATGCCAAGTGAAAAAATAATGAAAACAAAAAAAATTATTGCCGAGCGGTTGACAAGCCCCGAAAAAAGAGTATAATATTATTGTGGAAGAAACCCGTAGGTACGGGAAAGGAGAACAGATCAGATGAATAAAAAGAGAAGCAAATGCACAAAAAACGAAGAGTACCTTGCCAAGGTATTCGAGATTATGAAACGCCGCGACGATTTTTCGCTTGTGGCTGAGGAAGTACCTTTTAATTCGACGGAGCTTCGTATGCTCAGCGAAATTGTGGTAGCGAAAAAAGACGGCTCACGCCTTATTTCCACGCAACTTGCCAAGCGTATCGGCGTTACCCGTTCGGCTGTTTCCCAAATTGTCAACCGTTTGGAAGCGCGCGGTGTGGTAAAACGTGTTCCCGACGCGGTGGATAAAAAAATTGCGTACATAGAAATCGCGCCGGAAATTGAAAACACCTGCGGCGAAACGCTTAAACAGGCAACGAGCCTTATCGGCAAGATCGTACAACGGTTCGGCGCAGAAAAGCTCGATACAATGTGCGCGTTATTTGATGAATTTGTCGCAACGGCGCAACAAGTTTGCGCAGAGTGCCAAAAATAACGATTTTTTAACGGAGAAAAAATGTTACAGCTTGTAAACGTAAAAAAAGATTACGTCACCGGCGGAAATACGGTTCACGCTTTGAAGGGCGTGAACCTTCGTTTTCGCAAAAATGAATTTGTGTCTATACTCGGCTCGTCCGGATGCGGCAAAACCACGATGCTGAACGTTATCGGCGGACTTGATCATTACACGTCGGGAGATCTGATTATCAACGGCGTGTCCACCAAGGACTATAAAGATCGGGATTGGGACGTATACAGAAATCACCGTATCGGTTTCGTATTCCAATCGTATAACCTGATTCCGCACCAAACCGTGCTTGCCAACGTAGAGCTTGCTTTGACGATTGCGGGCGTAGGTAAACGGGAGCGCAGAAAACGCGCGGCGGAAGCGCTGATTAAGGTGGGGTTAAAAAGTGAAATGCGCAAACGCCCCAATCAGCTTTCGGGCGGTCAAATGCAGCGTGTGGCGATTGCCCGCGCGCTTGTCAATGATCCCGAAATTCTGCTTGCGGACGAACCCACGGGCGCGTTGGATTCGGTGACAAGCGTGCAAATTATGGATCTGATTCGGGAGATTGCGGCGGACAGATTGGTTATTATGGTCACGCATAACGCCGAGCTTGCCGAGGAGTATTCCACGCGTATCGTACGTTTACAAGACGGGCTTGTTTTGTCGGATACGAATCCGTATACGGGCGAAGAAGAGGGCGAACAAACCGTTTATTGCAAGACGCGTAAAGCCAAGGGTGGCGAAACGTTGCCCGTGGTACAATGCCCGCATTGTAAAAAAGTATTAAGACATAAGGACGGCAAAACAAAGAAATGCGTTTGTCCGTTATGCGGCGGCACGTTCAAGGTCGTCGGTCAGTCAAAAGCGGATAAGAAAGGCAAGCGGGAACGTTCCGCAATGTCGTTTGGTACGTCTTTGGGTCTTTCCGCAAGGAATTTGATGACGAAAAAAGGGCGTACGGTCATCACGTCGTTTGCGGGTAGTATCGGCATTATCAGCGTATGCTTGGTGCTTGCGCTTTCCAACGGTTTTAATCGATATATCCTGAAAACGCAAGAGGATATGCTTTCTAGCTATCCTTTGGAAATTACGGAAACGACGGTGAATATGGACGCCATTATGTCGGGAATGTCCTCCGCGGGCGATATGCCGGAACTTGACAAAATCGGGGATAAGGTATACGTCAATTCGTTCTTGACGAATATTGCGCAGGGTATGACGGTTACGAACGATCTTTCCAAGGAATATCTCGATTATATCGAGAGTATGAACGAGGCGTGGTATACGGCAATCGTGTACGATAACGGCGTGAATTTATCCAATAATTTCTATACGGAAGTAGAGGTGGAAGAAAACGGCAACACCGTCACCAAAGTAATGTCTTTATCCGAGTTGAAAGCATACTACACGCTTAAACTTACGCAACAGGAGGAAAAATACGCAAGTCTTGCCTATCTCGTCGATTATCTCGGCAGTATCTATGGCAAATTGCCGGGCACGACGGACGTGACGGCGAAAGAGTACGGGCACTACGTGCTTTCGCAGTACGACGTAATCGGCGGCGGGCATTTCCCTGAAAGGGCGGACGAAGCGGTGCTTGTTGTGGGCAGTAACAATGATATGACGGACTTGACGTTGGCACAGCTCGGATTTATCGGCGAAAAAGAATTTCTTTCGCTGTTCCCCCAAGAGGGTGAGGCTGTTGGAGATGCGCAAAAGTACGAAACAATGATCGACTTTGCGGATATCGTCGGCAAAAAATTTATTTTAAACTATAACGACGCGGTGTATACGCCCGCTACGGAGGGGGATTATCTGTATACCTACAAGGGGCAACGGGCAAGCCTTGAAGAGGACGAAAGCAAGGGTAGAACGGTCACGATCAGCGGCGTACTGCGCTTGAAAGACGGTTATAATTACGGCTGTCTTGGAAGCGGCTTGTATCTTACGGAACAACTGTACAACGAATATGTCGAAAAGAATATGCAATCCGCGCTTGCCACAACGTTGAATGAACAGACGGCGAAATCGCAGGAATTTGGCGCGCTTTCGGGCGCAATTTCGGAAATGCAGGTGGGCACGCCCGAATATATGGCGAAGCTGCAAGAGATTATGGCGTTTATGCAACAGCATAAAAATCTGTTTAAACGCGCCGCGGAGAATTTGAGTGAATATTATATGTCCGCCAATTCCTCGGAGGACGGACAGAACGCTATGAACGGGTTCTACTTCCTCTACGGTGATTCTGCGCTCCGTGCAATCGGCGGAAAAGACAAAGTAAACGGTATTCGTATCTATACGGATAATTTCTCCGCGAAAGAGAGTATTCTTGCGCATCTGGATAAATGGAACGATACGCATGAAACGGGGAAACAGGTCAAGTACACCGATACGGTCGGTATGATGATGACGATGGTGGAGGCAATGTTGGATGCAATTACGTACGTGCTAGTTGCGTTCACGGCAATCTCCCTTGTGGTTTCCTCGGTTATGATCGGTATTATTACCTACGTATCCGTGGTGGAGCGTACGAAAGAGATTGGCGTATTGCGCGCGCTCGGCGCAAGGAAAAAGGACGTCAAGAACCTGTTCAATGCGGAAACGTTTATTATCGGGCTTACCTCAGGCGCATTCGGCGTGGGTATCACGTATCTGCTTTCGATTGCCATCAATGCGATACTTGAATCGCTTACAGGCATAGCTACGCTTGCTTCGCTCCCGATTAGCTCGGCGATTATTATGGTTGTCATCAGCATTGCGCTTACGCTCATCAGCGGTCTTATCCCTGCGGGCGCGGCGGCGAAGAAAGATCCCGTCATTGCGCTTCGTACGGAATAAGCGTAATGATTGGAATCGCGAAAGACTTTTAGATATTTTGGTATTTGCGCTTGCATAACTTTTTAAAAGCGGAACATACTGCTTTTAGGAGGGAAGATTATGCGTATCTTGAATATTATTGCTTATATTCTCGTAATCGTCGGCGCAGTAAATTGGGGCTTGTACGGGTTTTTCAATTTTAACCTTGTATCCTCGATTTTTTCCGGCGCAAGAACGGCAGGCTCGATCATTGTGTATGCCTTGATCGCCATTTCCGCATTGTGGCTCATTCTTTCGCCGATCATCACCGACGGCGTTTTGTGGCTGAAAAGCAGACGCGCGGAATAATTTTCGGTTTTCCGAACAAAAAAACGGACTTCTCTTTACGGGAAGCCCGTTTTTTTAAAAAATTTTTTTTCGGGGTATTGACATTTTCTTTGGCATATAGTATAATAATAGCACAATAAATTATGGAGGGAATATATGGTAAATTCCTTACTTTTAAGTACGGGTGCAATCGTGGGTATTGTGCTCGGGGTAGTATTTTTACTTTTGCTTATCGTTGCAATTTGCATCGTGGTTTGGTGGATTAACACCCGTAACGATTTTGTTCGTCAAAAGAACAAAGTGGAAGAAGCATGGGCGACGATTGACGTATACCACAAAAAGAGATACGATCTTATCCCCAATCTCGTGGAAACGGTTAAGGGATTCGCTTCGCACGAAAGCGAAACGCTTAAAGCGGTTGTTGCGGCAAGAAATATTGCCGTCGGCGCAAAGACGACTGCGGATAAGGTTGCGGCGGAAAGCGGACTGACAAATTCCTTAAAGACGTTCTTTTCGGCTGTTTCCGAAAACTACCCGCAACTGCAAGCGAATACGAACTTCCTCGATTTGCAAAATCAACTCAAAAATATCGAGGGCGAATTGGAATCCGCGCGCCGCTACTATAACGGCACCGTAAAAACGTTCAATACCAAGTTGGATTTGTTCCCCGCGAATATCGTGGCGAAGCGTATGGGCAGCGAATACGAGGCGCGCCCGTATTTTGAGCTGGACGACGAAACGGAAAGAAAGAACGTAAAAGTACAATTTTAAGCTATGAAAACTGTTATGAAAAAAATAAGCGCGGCTATTCTTGTTGCGCTGGTTTGTTTAATCCTTCCGTTGGGGCTGAAAATGCAAAACGGCGGGGGCATGGTTGAGGCGAGCGCCGCAGGCGACGTAATCCGTATCGACAGATATGATGCCGATTATACGGTAGGGAAAGACAGAATTATCACCGTTTTTGAAGAGATAGACGTCACCTTTTTAAAAAGCGGGCTTACAATGTTTTATCATAGCCTCCCGCTCGAAGGAGATCGGTATTTTGATATTCAGGCTTCTTGCGCGGGCAATGCAGACTTTTCTTATTACGTTGCAGATAACCCCGACGTGGAGAACTTTTTGGATATCAACTGTGTGGGTGGCACGCAGAAAGGCAAAACGTGGACGTATGTGATAAGCTATAAAATGGAGCTTGGCGTAAACGACGTGGAAAACGGTATGATCCTCGACGTAGTGGGTTTTGGCTCGGGCGTGCCTATCCATAACGTATGTATCACAATGCATTTTCCCGATAAAGCGACGATAACGGCGGAGGATATCTACGTGGGGGGCTACGGCGTAGCTGCGGGCGGGGATATCGATTGGACGTTATCTGCCGACGGCAAGACGCTCACGCTTGAAAAGGACGTTTTAAGGGTGGTTCATAACAGCGAATTCGGCGAGGATATGGCAGAGGGCGTAACGGTACGCTTCACGCTTCCCAAGGGTGTTTTGGACAGTTTTTTGAAAACGCGTATCTTTACCCGTCATTTTTGGGGTATTCTCCTTTCGGCAATCGGCGTGGTAGTACTTTCCGTGCTGTTCTATACGTTCTTGCATAAAAAACGGGAAATTGTCACGATTGTCAATTTAAAAGCGCCTGACGAAATGGATCCCCTTGAAATCGGTAAGCTGTTGGACGGCAACGTGGACGACGAGGATATTACCTCAATGATCTATTATTTCGCGCATAAAGGGTATCTTAAAATCGATCTATCCGACGAGAGTGACCCTGAGCTTATCACCACCTTAAAGGAGCTTCCAGATAGCGAAACTACGCACGCAAGAACGCTGTTTAAAGGTTTGTTTGAAAGAGCTTCGGAGTTTGTTAAAGAGGGCGAAACGCCGTTTGATGAGGACGTGTACGAGGCAAGGATGCGCGTTTCCTCACTTGCCAACCATTTTTATAAGAGCGTGGACGCGGCGAAACTGCAAGCGCCGCACGTGAAAATGTACGAAGCAAAATCGGTTTTCGTGTTCCTCGGCGGTTCGCTTATCGGATTGCTGTATGCGTTTTTGTTGCCGTTCATTTTGGCTGTTGCGGATGTCGGCGGCGATTATACGTATATGCTCGGCGTAGTGCTGGGCGTACCGATGGCGCTGATTTGCTTGCTTGCGTTTCTTGCGGAAAACTATCGATATAAATGGAAACGCTCCACGCGTCGGATTGTAAACGTTACGCAAGCGATTATTGCCCTTGTGAGTGCGGTCATCTTTTGCGTATTCTTTGCAAGGCACGTAATGACGGAATTTGAAAAAGCGCTTATGTGTATAAGCTCGTTTACTTCGTGTTTTATCACGCTCGGCGGGCTGACAAGGCGGGAAGCGTATTGCAATAAGCTTGGGCATATTCTCGGGTTTAAGGAATTTATCGTCGTGACGGAAGAGGAACGGATTCGGTTTATGTTGGAAGAAAACCCCGAACTCTACTATAAAATATTGCCGTACGCGCAAGTGCTTGGCGTAACGGACGAGTGGGAGAAGAAATTTGAGAATATCTTAATCGAGCCGCCTACGTGGTATGTAAACAATGATATGACGTTGTTTGATTACTACATTCTCAACCGTTGTCTGCGTACGAGTATGGCAGTCGCTATGGCAAGACCTTCCTCCGAGGGCGGGTCAACAATCGGCAGAAGCGGCGGTGGCGGCAGCTTCGGCGGGTTTGGTGGCGGCGGACACGGCGGCGGCGGGTTCGGCGCAAGATAATAAAACAGGATAAAAAAAGGATAACAAAAAGCTTACGGGCGGTTGCAAGAAATTGCAACCGCCCGTGATGTTTCTGTGCGTATTCGCTATGATTTACTGCATATGTTCTTTATCCGTCAAGATAGGGGATGTCAATGCAAAGCGTTTCACCGATTCTACGGCGTTTTGGCAAAGCCGTTTCGTTCTGTAATGTTCGCCAAGGCAAAGGAGTTGACCGTTTGCGTTGAGGAGCTTATAGATATAATCGCCGCGCTTGGTAAGCGAAATGCGGAAATTATCCTTTTCGATATTCGCTTTATGTGTTTGTATACCTTTGATTGCGCCGATATGCGAAGTGTAATCCTCGCTGGAAAGGAGCTTTTCGCCGTTGTTTGCAAACAACTCGAAGAAGTACAGCTTTTCGCCGTTGATTCCCTCACGGCAATCTACAATCCATTTCCCGTTCCCGTTTTCCTTAATCGGGAGAATATCCGCTTCATCTTCAATCGGCGTTTTTACAAGCACGTCTTGCACGTTCTCGTCAAGGATTGCGCGCGCGGCAAACTTCTTCGTAGACTCTATCGCGCTTTCGCAACGCGCTTTTGTGGGATAGTTTTCACCCATACAAAGAAGCATGTTTTTACCGCTGAGCAGTTTAAAAATGTAATCGCCTTTTTTGGAAAGGGTAATTTTGAAGTTGCCTTTTTCAATATTCGCTTTATGTGTTTGAATACCGCGTATCGCGCCCTCGTAGGAGGTGTATTCCTCGCTGGAAAGGAGCTTCTCGCCGTTGGAAGCGTGCAACTCGAAGAAATACATATTTTCCGCATCCTCTTCGTCCGTTACCATACGGCAGATCGTCCATTTGCCCGTATATCTTGCAATCTTTTCAATCTCGCCCTCGTCCTCCCAATCGGGTTGTTCGGGCGCGTCGGCAAACTCGTCGTATAAGCTTGCATCCGTCGCGGCTTGTTCTACGGCGTTGCGTTTTTCCGCTTGCTTTCTCAGCTTTTCGTCCTCTTGCTCCAAGCGATCCAAGATTGCCTTTTCATGTGCTTCTTTCGCTTGATTTTTCTCTTCTTGAATTTTAGCCAATGCCTCGGCGCGCGCTTTGGCTTCTTCCTTTGCTTTCGCTGCCGCTTTTGCCGCCGCTTCCGCTTCTGCTTTCGCCTTAGCTGCTGCTTCTGCCGCTGCTTTCGCCTTAGCCTCGGCTTCCGCCTCTTTCTTAATACGTTCCTCAGCGGCTAACTTCGCCTTTTCCAAACGCTCGGCTTCTTCTTTGGCTTTTTTTGCCGCCGCTTCTTTGGCTTTTTGTTCTGCTGCCGCCTGTTCTGCGATACGGCGTTCTTCTTCCGCTTTCGCTCTGGCTTCCGCTTCTTCCTTTTCCGCTTGCAACCGTTCTGCTTCCAAACGCTCTAAGGTAGCCTTTCTTGCCGCTTCCTTTTCAGCGGCTTCTTTTTCTGCCTTTTGCTTTTGGTCAACGGCGGCTTGCGCGTCCGTTTTTGCTTTGGATTCCGCTTTGGCTATGCGCTTTTTCGCTCTTCTGGCTTTGGCAGAAAGGGCGCAAATAATGACGACGAGCACTATGATAAACACGAGCGCCGCCGCAATAATGATCGCCATAACGGGGTTCGCTTTCAGATAATCGATACATTTTTTAATAAGTTCCATAACCGTTCTCCTTATTGATATATTATATTGTAATATAAAATTGAAAAAAAGTCAATACAAGTGGAAAAATTTTTCTCGGAAAATTTCAAAAAAATTGACTTTTTTTTGCGAATAGAGTACAATGTAAGTATGAAAACGGCAATTATCGGCGGCGGTGCTTCGGGATTGATTTTGGCGACCGCCCTCCAAAACGTAAATGAGGTGACTGTATTCGAGCGGAACGAACGCGTTGGCAAGAAGCTTTCCGCTACGGGCAACGGGCAGGGGAACGTAACGAACCTTGCGGCAACGAAGGAAGAATATTTCTCCTTCGGCAACGTTTCTTTGGCAAAAACGCTGATTTCCCGTTATGACGATACTTCGTTTGCGGCGTATTTGGAATCGCTTGGGCTGTTGCTTTTGCCCGACGAGCGGGGAAGGGTATACCCTGCGGGTAGACAAGCTTCCGCTGTCACCGACGCGCTCCGCTTCGCGTATGCGGGCAAGACGGAATTGGCGACGAAAATAACGGATATCGAAAAAACAGGGAAAGTTTTTTCCTTAACCGCCGAGGACGGCAGGTTGTTTGTATTTGACCGTGTTGTGCTTTGTTGCGGCGGTAAGGCGGCGAAAAATTTCGGTACGGACGGCAACGGCTATGCGCTTGCGGGTAAATTGGGGCATACGCAAACGCCGCTTTATCCCTCGCTCGTACAGCTCAAAACGGATACGACGCATATAAAAACACTCAAAGGTATACGTGTTATCAACGCTTCCCTTACGGCGCGTTGGCAGGGCGGAGTGCATACGCTTCAAGGCGACGTAATCTTCACGGAGTACGGCGTTTCAGGCGACGCGGTGTTCCGTATGTCGGCGTTTATTGCAGGAAAACAAAACGTTACGCTCGAAATCGATTTTCTCCCTCCTTTCTCCCAAGAAAAAATGGAAGAAACGTTGAAAAGCAAACTTGGCAAATTTCCTGAAACGGAATTGCTTTGCGGGATTGTGAACAACCAAGTAGGTAGGGCGATAATGAAACGCGCGGGCGGCGATATTGCGCGGGCAAGCGCGCTTGTAAAAGCGTTCCCGCTTCCCGTTACGGGTAGCCTTGGATTTGACTATGCCCAAGTGACGAAAGGCGGTATTCCCCTTGACGAGGTAGATGAGAATTTGCAGAGCAAAAAGGTAAAAGGCTTGTATTTTGCGGGCGAGATTTTAGACGTAGACGGTCAATGCGGCGGGTTCAATCTCCAATGGGCGTATGCTTCCGCTAGGACGGTTGCAACGGCGTTGGAAGAGGAAGCAAGGGGGCAGGTATGAGTATACGCACCCTTTCAGACGTAAAACTTGCTGTCGGTAAAGACGAAAAAGAGCTTTTTATGCTAGCGCAAAAAAAGCTGGGGAGAAAACCGCAATATTTCGAGATTAAGAAAAAATCTTTGGATGCGCGGGATAAGAACAATATCCGTTTCGTATATACAATCGCTTTTTCCGCCGAACCGCAACGAAAGGAGCAAACGCCGTTGGAACGGTTAAGCGGCAATCAAATCCCGCAAAACGCCGTGCTCGTCGTCGGGAGTGGTCCTGCGGGGCTGTTTTGCGCGTTACGGCTGCTGAATAGGGGGATTACGCCTATCGTAATCGAGCGTGGCGCAAACGTAGAGGAACGGGAGAAAAAAATCTCGGCGTTTTGTGAAACAAAAAGTCTGGACACGGAAACGAACGTGCAGTTCGGCGAGGGCGGTGCGGGTACGTTTTCGGACGGTAAACTCAACACGCAAACGCATAGCCCGCTCAATCGCGCGGTACTCGAAACGTTTGTCCGATTTGGCGCGCCCGAGGAGATTCTTTGGCTGAATAAGCCGCATATCGGCAGCGACAATTTAAAAACCGTTGTGCGCAATATGCGTGAATATATTATCCAATGCGGGGGGCAGGTACGCTTTCATACCCGTTTAGAGGATATCAAAATGTCGAACGGTCAGCTAACGGAAGCTAGGTTAAAAGACCTTGCGCAAGGGCGCGAGGAAACGCTTGCGGTGTCTGCGCTTGTGCTTGCCGTGGGGCATAGCGCAAGGGATACGTTTGAAATGCTCCTTGCCCGCGGCGTACAAATGCGGCAAAAGGAGTTCGCCGTCGGCGTGCGTATCGAGCATTTGCAATCGGATATCGGGTTTGCGCAGTACGGCAAAGCGTATACGGCGTTGCCTGCGGCAGACTATAAGTTGGTTTCTCACGCTTCCGAGCGTTCCGTTTTCACGTTTTGTATGTGTCCGGGCGGCTACGTTATGCCCGCAACAAGCGAGGAGAACGCCGTCGTTACAAACGGTATGAGCAATTTTGCCCGCAACGGCATAAACGCAAACGCTGCCTTGATTGCGCAGGTTACAAGGGCGGATTTTGCAAACGAGCATCCGCTTGCAGGCGTGGAATTTCAGCGCCGCTTGGAACAAAACGCATTTGTGGCGGGCGGTAGAACGTATGCCGCGCCTGTGCAGCTTGTCGGCGACTTTTTGGCGGGCAGAGAAAGTAAGTGCTTTGGTGAGGTGTTGCCTACCTACGGGGCAGGAACGGCGTTTGCGGATTTGCGTACGGTATTCCCGCAGGGCGTGACGTCCGCATTGCAAACGGCTTTACGGGATATGAACGGCAGATTGAAAGGATTTGCAAAAGCAGACGCGTTGTTGACGGGCGTGGAAAGCCGTACCAGCTCCCCGCTTCGTATGGAGCGTGACGAAACGTTGCAATCGGTCAGCGTTGCAGGTTTATACCCTTGCGGCGAGGGCGCAGGGTACGCAGGCGGTATCACATCCTCTGCGGCAGACGGTATACGAGTGGCGGACGCCGTTTACGCGCGTTTTTTGCAGTAAAATGCTCGAAAAATGCTCGTTTTCATTGATTTATCACAATTTAATCATATAGTTTTCACAAAACAGCTTTACAATAATAAAAAATATCGGAGAAAATCGAAAAACGGACTATACTAACTTTTTTCATATTCTCTCACTATGGTACGCGACCCGTTTTCACGGGTCGCGTATCTTATAAAAGCCCCGCGCAACTAACCGTTGCGCGGGGTTAATCAAGTGGCAAGTGCCTTACCTATCGTCATAAACGCTTTTTTTATTTTTTATAAACGGGTTTTACCCAACCAAGGCGGTGGTATTTAGGTTTTGCAATTTCTTTGATTGCTTCGTAATAGACGACGCTCATGAGACGGATACGGTCGAACGTCACGTACTCGTTCGGTTGATGAATGGTATCTTCCTCGCCGCTGATTTCAGGGCCGAAGCCGCAACCACATTCCAGCGCTCTTGCATACGTACCGCCGCCGATTGCAATCGGTTTTTCCGTTTTTCCCGTCACCTTGTTGTAAACGCCCGTAAGCGTAGAGATAAGTTCGCCGTTCGGGTCGTTATAGAGAGGCGCTTGGTAATGCGCAATCTCAAAATTGATGCCCGCTTCCTCCAATTTTCCCGTGATCTCTTCCAACGCATGCGTAGAGGGAAAACGGATATCCGTCGTAATCTTCAATACGCCGTTTTCAAAGCTTGCCACGTCGGGGGACATAGTAAGGATGCCCGTTTCGTCCTGCATGGCTTTCAAACCAAGGCAGTCGTCGAAAAGTACGTCGTATGCCTTTTTACAATCTGCATTAAACGTACTGAAAAAGTAAAGGAGCGCTTGCAGTGCATTTGCGCCCTTGGCGGGTGTTGAGCCGTGTGCGGACTTGCCGCGCACCCGCAGGATATTCGTCGTGTTGTCGTAGGAGAACGTCGTGCCCGCAATCGGGTTTTCGTAGTAAACGAGCTTCGCGCCTGCTTTGCGGGTGAGTGTAGCGCACGCAAGATCGCATACCATATTCGCCCGTTGCCCCGCTTGAAGCGCAGTAAAGGGCGCGTTTTCAATGGGGAACGCCGCCGTGAAATGGAGTATACCCTTTTCGGCGTAGATTACGGGGAAATTTGCGTCAGGTGTAAAGCCCTGTTTGGGCATTACGGCTACCTTGTTGTAATGTTCGATACATTTCCAACCACATTCCTCATTGCAACCGACAATCAGTTTGATTGTCTTGCTCGGTTTATAACCGCTGTCTTTGAGTGCTTTGAGCGCGTACAGGCAAACGACGGCGGGCGTTTTATCGTCCATTGTGCCCCGTCCCCAAATCTTTTTGCCCGTTACGCCGCCGGCGGAAACGTCGTCGTTGATTACGCCGCTGAACGGGGGATATTTCCAACCGTCGCCCGCGGGTACAACGTCAAGATGCGCAAGCACGGCAAAATCCTCGCCTTTGCCGAACAGGACTTCGCCGATATAATTATCGTAATTCTTCGTTTCAAACCCAAAGCTTTCCGCAAGGGAAAGGAAGTATTGTAAGCAAGCCGCCGTTTCCTTGCCGAACGGACAGCCGTCTTCGGCGGATTTCATTGACGAATCGAATTTTATCAGTTCCACCGTGGAATTGACGATTTCGTCGAAATAGTTTTGCATAATATGTTCTTTCATGAAAAATACTCCTTTTGCAAGGTCTATACGTATATTATACACGATTTTTTTGCCAAGGTAAAGAAAATAAGGGGTAAAGTACGGAAAAAATATATTTTTTTACAGACTCGCCTTTGACTTTTTTAAGAAAGTATGCTACAATAAAGAGGAAATATACGGAGGTGAACTATGGGGGAACACGACGGACACCGTCAACGCATTATACAACGGCTTGCATTGGGCGAACCGATCTATGAACACGAGTATTTGGAAGTGCTGTTATTCAATGCGCTTCCCCGCCAAAATACCAACCCTATCGCCCACCGTTTGCTTGCCAAGTTTGGCACGCTCAAAGACGTAGTGGAGTCGTCTATCTCCGAATTGGAACGTGTGGAAGGAGTAGGCAAGAGTTTGGCTACGTATCTGCATTGTATGGGTAGGCTCGGTAGATTGTATCCCTCGGTTCGTTCGGGCGATTATCCCGAAGTATTCGATCCTGCCCTGTTCCCGTCCTTTGTCAAGAGTAAATATAAAGACTATACGCAAGAACATTTGGATATCTATTGCGTGGACGATAGCGCGCATATATACCGTATGCTCACCTTTACGGATATGCGCACGGGTGAGGTTCGTGTCAATAGCGACGCAATCTGCGATTTGCTTTTAGAGGCAAAGCCTTCGGGCGTGATTGTCGTACACAACCACCCGCACGGCGCGTGCCGCGCTTCTACCGCCGACGATCAAACGACGGAAGTCGTCGAAAAGCTTTGCCGCGTGTATAACGTAATTTTTTGCGACCATTATATTTATGCGAGGAACGGCATATATAGCTATCGGGAAAGTGGAAATATTGTGGATGATATGCAAAAGCTGTTCAAACGCAAAAAGGAAACGGTGCAATGAAAAAGGAAAAAAAATCAGGCGGGCATTTTTTGCGTATATTGGGTAAATACGATATCCGCAACGAACAACAGCTCGCCTATTTCGGAAAATGGTTGATTTTTATTATCCTCGTTCTTGTGGAAGCGTTTATTGTTCTGGAATGTATCGGCAATTTTCAAGAGCTTGGCGGTTGGCGTACGTTTCTTGCCGTTCTCATTATCGAAGTCGTACTCACAACGGCAGAGGCGTTGAAATTTTTCGTTGTTCCGCAAGGCAAGATACGCCAAGCAATATACGTAATGGATGCCATTGCAGCGTTTGGGATTACGTTCGTTGCGTCGGGCGCGTATCCGCTTGTGATTTACGTGCTTGTTCTTACGTCCTTCTATTTCGATACGGAACACGTCCGCCCTGCGGCAATTATACTTATTTGCGCTTCGCTGTTGTATGTTGCGGGGCATATGGTGCAAAGCTACGTCATTTCCGATTCGGCTACGCTGATCGACGTACTCACGCGCACGTTTTCTTCGCTTGTGGCGTTGGTCGTGCATTTCCTGATTGTGCAAGTCGCTTTCTCCTTTTATAGGCAGTTTTTGAGGTTGGATAAAACGCTCAAAGAATTGGACGAAAGTAAAAAGGAGTTGGAAAAGGCGTACGCCGTGGTTGCGGAAGTCACCGCTTTGGAAGAACGGCAACGGATTGCCAAGGAAATTCACGATACGGCAGGACATTCCCTTACTACCGTCATTATGCAAACAGAAATGGCGAAGCGTATTGTAGAAGAAAACCCTGCGGAGGCAAAGCAAAAAATTATTGCCGCCAATCTGCAAGCCAAACACGCCTTGGAGGAATTGCGGGATAGCGTACACCTGCTTTCGGGCAATACGGCGAATAAGACGTTGAAAACGGCGTTGGAGGATATCATACACGAATCGACGGATGGTACGGAAATAAACATTCGTTCCTCGATTGAGGACGTGGCCGTTTCCTCCGCAAAAGCCCGCTTTCTTTGCAACAGCTTAAAAGAGGGAATCTCGAACGGGCTTCGCCACGGTAACGCTACGGCGTTTTGGTTTGAGTTGAAACAAGAGGATGCAAAACTGCGCTTTTTGCTCTCGGATAACGGAAAAGGTGTACCCGTGTCTGCGTTGAAAATAGGATTTGGGCTTTCTAGTATGCAGAGTCGCGCCAAAACCTTGGGCGGCGAAGTGTACTTCCGCTCCGAGGAAGAGGACGGATTTGAATTGGAAATGATACTTCCCGTAGAAGGGTAGGAGGAAAAAGATGGACAGAAAAATTCGGGTAATGGTCACGGACGATCAGGCGGAACTTGCCGCAGAGTTGAAGCAGGTTTTGGAAACGGACACAGAGTTGGAAGTTGTGGGAATTGCCTTGGATGGATTTGAGGCGTTTGAAAAAATGCCCTCGCTCCAACCTGACGTGGTGCTTATGGATATCCGTATGCCCAATATGAACGGTGTTGTGGCAACGCAACGTATCAAATCGGAATATCCCGACGTGAAGATTATCATATTGACGACCTTTGACGATAGCGACTATATCCTCAACGCTATAAACAACGGCGCAAGCGGATATCTCTTAAAGGATATCGGCGGCAATGCGTTGATTGATGCCGTTAAAAATGCGTATGCGGGCGATACCATTTTGCCCGCAAAAATTGCAAGGCGTATCGTTTCGGCGGCAAAAGACGTTTCAGCGGATAGGGAAATTAAGCTCACCCGCGCGTTCTCTCTTTCGGATAGGGAAGTGGAGATTGCGCTGATGATGTACGAGGGGTTTACCAATCGGCAGATTTCCTCGGCGTTGAAGCTCTCCGAGGGTACGACAAGAAACTACGTTTCAAGCATTTATATCAAAACGAAAAGCGAAAATCGCACGGAAGCGATTCAAGCGATTAAAGAAATACTGTAAGGGGTTGTTATGTCGAAAATATACGGTTCTGTACAAGAATTGATAGGGAATACGCCGCTTGTGCGCCTTGCAACGTTTTCCGCGGAAACAGGAACGACGCTCCTTGCCAAGTTGGAGGGGTTTAACCCGGCAGGGTCTGCCAAGGATAGGGTCGCAAAAGCCATTGTGGATGCGGCAGAACAGAGCGGAAAATTACAAAAAGGCGGTACCGTGGTCGAGGCTACTTCGGGAAATACCGGTATCGGGCTTGCGCTTGTGGCGCGCGCACGCGGCTATAAGGCGGTGATTGTTATGCCGGAAACAATGTCTGTCGAGCGGCAAAAGCTCATTCGCGCGTACGGCGCGGAAGTCGTGTTGACGGCAGGAAAGAAAGGTATGGCGGGCGCGGTGGAAAAGGCGGAAGAAATTGTAAAAAACACACCTAACAGCATTATGGCAGGGCAGTTTGTTAATCCTGCCAACGTCAAAGCGCATTACGAAACGACGGCGCGGGAAATTTGGGAAGATACCTGCGGCAAAGTAGATATTTTTGTGGCGGGCGTAGGTACGGGCGGTACGCTTACGGGCGTAGGTAGATATTTAAAGGAACAAAAACCGAGTGTACGGGTGGTTGCGGTCGAACCGCAAAAATCGCCGTTGCTATCAGCGGGAACGGCAGGCGCGCACGGCATACAGGGTATCGGCGCAAATTTCGTGCCTGCCATTTTGGATAGGAATATATATGACGAAATTATTACCGTTTCAGACGAAGCGGCGTTTGAAACAGGCAGATTGCTTTGTAAAACGGAAGGTATCTTTGCGGGTATCTCTTCGGGCGCGGCGCTTTGCGGTGCGATAGAGCTTGCGCACCGCAAGGAGAATACAGGCAAAACAATTGTTGTGCTTCTGCCCGACGAGGGCGGTAGATATCTCTCCACTCCGCTATTTGAATAAAAATAAGCAATATTTTGGCGTTTCCAAGCGGAAACGCCTTTTTTGTGCCTAAAATTTTGCAGTAGTATTGAATAAAAAAGAAAAAATAAAAAAAATCTTTCAGTAATACTGCACAATTTTCTTGACAGAAGCAATATTTTTCAGTATAATATAGCCGAGGTGATGAAAATGATACACAGAGAACGTTATATTGAAAAGGTTCGTCCCTTTTACGAATCCGATTTGATTAAAATTATTACGGGTATTCGTAGATGTGGGAAGTCCGTCATTATGGAGCAGATTATAAAAGAAATCGGCGAAAAGACGGATAATATAATTTATCTCAATTTTGAAGATAAAAAAGTGTCTGCAAATATCACGGATGCAGAAAAACTGTTCGCATACGTAGCGGAGAATCGGAAGAGCGGAAAGTGCTATCTGTTTTTTGACGAGATACAAACCTTAAACGGGTGGCAAGACGTTTGCAAGACTTTGCGGCTTTACGATAATTCTCTATTTATAACAGGTTCTAATTCCAAGCTGTTGTCAAGCGAATTTACCAAGGAACTTTCGGGAAGATACGTTGCATTCCGTATCAGACCGTTCGTTTACAAGGAGATTTTGGAATACTGCAAGGAGCTTGGCAAGGAAGTATCCGTTACGGACTATCTTGTATGGGGCGGATTTCCCAAGCGGTTCGAGTTTAACTCCCTCGAAGCACAAAGCAGATATTTGAATGATTTGGACGATACGATTGTCATCAACGATTTGATCGGTCGGTACAAGATACGAAAAGAAAGCCTGTTTAAAAGCTTGGTAAATTTTGTTTTGCGAAGCAATAGCCGCATTTTTTCTGCAAACTCCATACGCGATTATATCAAGCAAGAACATACGGGTTGTTCGGTCAATACCATAATGAAATACCTCGGCTATTTGGAGGAAGCGTATATTATCGAATCGGTAAAACAGTATTCGACGAAAACGAAGAAAGAGCTTTCCTATTACACTAAGATATATAACGCCGACGTTTGTTTTAATTCCATTCGCTGTATCGATAACCGTTTCGACCTCACGCATAACCTTGAAAATATCGTGTATAACGAGCTTTTGTATATGGGATACGAGGCATACGTGTATAACAATAACGGTAGAGAAATAGACTTTTTTGCAACGAAAGGCACGAAGCAATATTATGTGCAGGTGGCGTATAGTGTGGCGGAAGAAAAGGCGTATCAAAGAGAGTTTTCCGCCTTTAAAAATATAGACAATATTTCACAAAAAATTATTATTACAAACGACGAGCTGGACTATTCCACAAGCGTTGTACGGCATATCAGGCTGAAAGATTTCTTGCTGATGGAAAGCTTATAAACGTAACAATCTGTAAAGGATCTGTCATAAAGGCAGGTCCTTTTTGTTGTAAAAATAAAAAAATCGATTATTTCTATTGACAATTTATAAAAAATTGCGTATAATAAGAATGCTACAATCGTATTCTTCAATGGGAATATAATTTTAAATTTCTATAATATGCCGCAAGTGGATATAATCTTGGTAGGATTATATCTCTTATCGTGTTTACAAAATCCATTTGTGGCAAATTGTGAAACGGTTGTAGCAGACTTACGAGAAAGGTATACTCTTACGGTGTCGTTCTCGTGAGGGAGCGACATCTTTTTTTTACGGTATCGAGATGAGATTTTTTACGGAAGAGTGGTATAGGGCGTACAGGCAAAGTACGTTTTGCGGCAAGTTTTTGCAGGTCTACGAAAAGGTGGCAAAATTCGACGAAGCGCTGTTTTTGCGGCTTTATAAGCGGCAGGAAAGACTGTATATTCGTGGCTTGCGTGCGTGTACCGCCGCAGAAGAACAGGCAAAAGAGTTGGGAAATATCGAAAGCAGGCTCGCTACGCTTCCCGACGGTTTAGAACAGGAGCTGTTTGCGCTTGCTTATCAAAAGACCACGCAAATTTTTGAAGAGGAAAACGCATATAGGGCAAAGTGTCTTGCGCTTGCTCCCGTCGAACTGCAAAAGGCGTTTGCAGGGTACTTTGAAGAGAATTTGAAAACCGTCGGGCTATTGCCCGCAACGCTTTTGCAAGGCGTTGCGGATAAGCGGGTGCTTGCGCTCGGCTACGCTACACGGGAAGCTCAACGGGCAATTTGCAACTTTGCAGAAAGCAAAAGGGAAGAGCAAGAAGCGATTTTTTGGGAAGCGGAAGAAGCGGGTGAAAACGTTCGGGCGAGGTTGGGCTTTGATTTGGGACGGTATATCCAAGGAGATTTGTCCGTGATAGAGCAAACGGCGGCGGGCGTTTGCTTGGAATTTGACGGCGGGGCAAGTCTGTTGTTTGAGGACGGGGAAATTTTGCGACGGGACGGCGAGCCGTACCCGTGCTTACGGGGCAAAGAACCGCTTTGTGCTTCTACGGAGGTGTTGGGTTTTGAACAGGAATATACGGACGGTAAATATTACGTTTCTATCCTATTGGAAAACAAGAGTAAGTACGGCGCATTGACGCCGTGGGAGTTATGCATTTGCGGTGGAGAGATACGTATAGAGTAAAAATCAGCCTTGGCAACCGTTAGGTTGTCAAGGCTGTTTTTTTGTAAGGTGACTTATACACGCGCAAGGAACGCTACGGCGAACGCGCAGTAGATAGTCAAGGAGAGCACGTCTACAATCGTCGTGATAAAGGGGGATGCCACCACGGCAGGGTCAAGCCGTATTTTCTTGGCGAGTAAGGGAAGCATTGAACCGATCAGTTTTGCAATCAAAATTGTTGCGAACATAGAGATACTGATGACGAATGCAACGAGCGTACCCGCTTTGTCAATAAGCATTACTTTTCCAAAGCAAGCGACGGAAAGCAATGCGCCAAGCAACAATGACACGCGGATTTCTTTCCAGACTACCCGCCAGAAGTCCTTAAACGATACTTCGCCGATAGCAAGCCCGCGAATAATCATTGCCGAGGCTTGTGAACCTGCGTTCCCGCCTGTACCCATAAGCATAGGCATACACGCCGTTAAGATAATACCGTATATGGGCATATTTAGCGTTTGTTCGTTGGCGGAAATAATCAGTCCCGAAAACGTGGAGGAAAGGAGCAGTATCAACAGCCACGGTAAGCGGTTTATGCATATCCGCCACACGCTCGTTTTCAAATACGGTTTATCCGTCGGGGTGACGGCGGACATTTTTGCAATATCTTCCGTGTTTTCCTCTTGCAGTACGGTCATAGCGTCGTCTACGGTGACGATACCCACGAGCCGCATTTCCCTGTCTACAACAGGCAGAGCCAAAAAACCGTAGTCCGATATCTTACGGGCAACGTCCTCTTTGTCCTCTTCGGTGTAAGCATAAATAACGTTCTCGTTCATAATGTCGCCGATAATCGCCGTAGGCGAGGCAAGCATTAAATCTTTTGCCGTTACAAGCCCCAAAAGCTCGTTTTTCTCGTCTGTTACGTAGCAGGTGTATATCGTTTCCTTGTCGATTGCAATGCGCCGAATACGCGCAAACGCTTCGTCTACCCGCATGGTCTTTTTAAGGGCGACAAACTCAATCGTCATAATGCTGCCGGCGCTGTCCTTGGGGTATTTGAGGATCTCGTTGATATACGCGCGGGTTTCCTTGTCGCTTTGCGCAAGCACCCGCTTTACCACGCTTGCGGGCATTTCTTCAAGGAAGTCAACCGTATCGTCGAGGAAAAGCTCGTCCATAACGGCGCGAATTTCCTTGTCGCTCAACATATTGATTAGCTTTTCCTTACGGTTGCTGTCCATTTCCACAAACGTTTCCGCGGCTAAGTCCTTAGGTAAAATCCGAAACAGTACGGGCAAATCCGCCTCCGTTTTTACAGCCTCGAATATCTCCGCCAAATCAATCGCGTTCATAGAGGAAAGCAAGGGTTTCAATACGGAAAATTTGCGTTCCGTCAACAGTTGGACGATTTCTTCTTCCTCTGCAATACGGCGTGCGACGGCGTGCGGCATATCTTCTATGATTTCCACCGTGTCGTCTACCGATATTTCTTTGAGTACTCTGTCCAGCTCGTCTTCACGAAGTCCGTTGATTACGGCTTCCTGCAAGTTTTTGTCCAATAGCAACAGCGCTTCCGCAAGCAGGTCGGAATCGAGCGCGCGGCAAAAGGAGGGGAGTTGTTCGGGGGAGATTTCATTTAAAACAGCCGCAAGTTCTTCGGGCGTATATTTGCCCGCAAGAGCGCCTGCGGCTTCGTAATCTTGCGCGCTTAAAAGCGCGAAAAGTTCTTGTTGCATACGCATTACCTCTTTTTTAGTATTTTCTTTTCGTGGTAAGCGCATACCCGTTTTACGGGCGTAAAACAAAGCGTGCCAAATGGAACGCCGTAGCTTTTACGTTGCTATGCCGAGTTAGCGGGTCTGCGCTGGGGGTACTTCGTTCCATAGGGCTTATCCTCCTTGTGTTATTGAAACAAAGAATATTCGGCGAAATGCCAAAAAGTGCATTTGCTACGCCGTGAAATGAAAACGCTGTTTTCTTGAATTGCGCCATCGGCGCTGAATTGCAATGCTTTGCTTGCAATGTCGGGCGGGGCAATAGTGAAAGCGGGGAGGTCAATCCTTATCTACTTTCCGTAAAATCAAATAGTCGGTTAAGATACAAATGGCGAGGAAGCCTAAGATGAGATAGGCGAGCCGCCAAAGCGCGTCGCGGTTGCTTGCCGTTTCGCCGTGGTACGTCGTTTCGCTTTCCTTGGGCGAACCGTCGAAGTCCGTGACGTACGTCTGCGGGATATAACCCGTTTTCGTTGCGCCGTTTTCGTCCGTATACGATACGTGGTAGTAGTTGTTATCCAACTCCGTAACTTCTCCAAGTACCGTCACTTTTCCGCCGCGGGGGAGTTGGTTTACAGTCAATAGCGGGGTGAGATAGGGGAATTTGTACAGCGCAACGGCGTTCGTCAAATAACCCGTTTTTTGCTCCGCTTCCGCATAGTCCGTACGGTACGTTTCCGTGGGTAATTCCTCGCAAGCGGCGGTGGGGGCAAGATACGTATAATAGCGGTTGGCTTGCGTATCGAATACCGCAAGCAGATTGTATTTTTCCGTTTCGCCTATTTTTAAGGCGGTGAGCGGGGCGTTGCTGCGCATATACGCAACGTAGGGAAATACTTCCGCGCTTTGTAACGCTTCGATATCAAATTCCACAAGGAGTGTATGCGTTGCCGCCGTCACTACTTTAAACTCCGCTTCCGCTTGTCCGAACACTTTTTCGTCTATTCCGTTTACGGCGATATTTTTAACCGTGGGAAGAAGCAAACGTTCCGTTTGGAGCAGATAATTCCCGTCGCAAAGCAGGTACGCTTCGTTTTCCTCAATCCCGAATGCAAACGCCGAAACGTTCGGCGCGCCTTGCGGGTAGTAGACGAGGGGTGTTGTAAAGGCAATATTCTCCCGCCCGTCGGGGGTAAATTTATACACGCTGTCGCTTGTGAGCGCATACACGTTGCCTGCATAGTCCACCGCGATTTTTTGCGTGGCGTCGGGCAAGTTCTTGCATACTTCTTCGCCCGTTTCCTTTGCCGAAACAAAAGTTTCTTCCGTAAAACGGAATACGTCGTTTCCGCTGAGGATATACAAATCGCCGCGCGCGTCCGCCGTCAGCAGTTTGGGATAGCGGGTGGACGTCTTTTTTGTTTCCGCGCGCGCCCACGCCTCGCCTTGTTCGAGGCAATAGAAATAGTTGTTGTCCGTTGCAAGATAGAATTTTCCGTATACGCTCGCTACGCCTATGAGTTTGCCGTTGAAACCGTCAAACGTGCCGATACTCTCGCCGTTTCCGTTATATAACACCGCTGTTTCTCTATCGGCAACGAGCACCGTATCTTCATACGCCGCCAAGAATTCTACGCTAAGCTTTGTGGGGATAGGGGAAAGAAATGCTTCCGTCGCTGTGTCGTATACGCTTATGCGTTTGTTTCCCGCATCTGCAA
The DNA here is from genome assembly GCA_017463145.1 of Clostridia bacterium. Taxonomy (GTDB): domain Bacteria; phylum Bacillota; class Clostridia; order Christensenellales; family Borkfalkiaceae; genus Scatosoma. The sequence goes on along the minus strand of JAFTPR010000004.1, from coordinate 4,880 downwards.
CGTACAGCTTTTCGTTGGCTAAGAACAGCTCCGTTGCGCCGTGTAAACGGTTTTTTGATGTAGACGAGGCGCATATTTCGTATGTCGTAAACGTTGCCGTTTCTACGTCGTATTCCTTTACGGCGTTGCTGTTTACCACGTAGACGTTTGCGCCGAACGCCGTGAGAGAAGCGAATTTGTCCGTTTCCTTATACGCAGGCGGGAGCTTGCTTGCAATGTTTTGACCGTCAAAATCGTGCAAGCTATACACGGAGAACGTGCCGTCGATATCCGAACAGGCGAATACGCCGCCCGCTACCGTCATAGATACGATTTCCGCAGAGAACGCCGCTACGGGCGTAGGCGTTGGCGAGGAGAGGGTGGGGTCAATCTTATTGAGATATTTTCCCGCATCCGTGTAATACAGTTCGCCTTCCCAAAAAGCCAGAGCGGGCTTGGAATATATCTCCCGTACGAGTGTTTGCGCCGAATGGATATTTAAATCGGATAAAGGTACTTTGGAAAGTTGTGCTTCCGTCGTGACGTTGGTGTAATACAGCCAATCGCCCTCAATCAAAAATGCGCTGCAAGGTACGCCCGTTTCCGTCACCGTGGCAGTTGCCAAGTCGTTAAACTCCGTTTCGTCAATCTTGTAAAGGTACGTAGACGCGTCCAAAAAGTACAGATCGTCGTTGCCGTCGAATTGGAGTTTGGTTACCTTGTTTTTGGATACGTCCGTATTGAGCGTATGCTCATACCGTCTGTATACGTTATCTGCGCGGTCGAAAAGATATACCGTATTGCCGTCGGCAATCGCCGTGTAGTCCTCGCAAACAGCGATATCGGACGGTTCGTTTAAGGGTAAATATTGCTCGTATGCAGAAGGCACAAGGAGCTTGTCCGTAACGGTTGCTTCTTCCGCAACCGCAAGCGCCGCCGTCGCGGGAACGAGGGCGGAAAGCGCAAGTATGGATAAAATTGCTATGATACCTTTTTTCATACGTATACATTATAACATATCCGCGGAAAAAAAGCAATCTTTCCGCAAAACTTTTTTGACATGGTTTTCGGTTCTGCGAAAAAATACCTGTTTTTTCCAATTTATGGAAGTTTTTTTGCAAAACAGGCGTACGTTTGTCAAATTTAAACTGCTATAATAAATAAAAAACGAACAAATGTTCGTGTTTTTGATTTCAAAGTGACAGTCTTGCGTTGACAAAATGCAAAATCGTGGCATAATGCGTGGCGTTGACGCGAAAAAAGACGAACGGGTAAAGAGAGGTGACGGTTTTTGAGAGATTGTATAAAAGCAATGTTATATGCGTATCCGTTGTTGGATACGGTGAGTGAGGATTACAGGCAACATATACAAAACAAGGCGATACTTTCGTATTTGCGCGTAGAACCTGCGGGGAACATAGCCGAGCGGATTGCGTTCGAGATTTTGGAAAAACGGGTTTTGGAACGGTTTAAGACGCAGGTGGAAACGATTCTCGGCGGTTTGACGGATGCGGAGCGCGCGTTGGTGGATATCCGCTATTTTAAGCGGGGCGAAAAGGCGAAGCAAGCGTTGCTGCGCGTATTGGGAGAGGATACGCTGGGGGAACGCAGGTATTTCAGAATGCAAAGCCGATTATTGGATAAGTTGACACGCTGTTTTGAGCGTATAGGGCTTACGAAAGAATATTTCGAGGAAGAGCTTGCGGATATCGACGTGTTTAAGAAAACGTTGCGATATACGAAAAACGGCAAGGCAGAAAGGGCAACGGAAAGCGAAAGAAAGTGGTTGGGGCATGAGAGCATTGGCTACGCCGTGAAATGAAAACGTTGTTTTCGTGAATTGCGCCGTCGGCGCGTGCATTGCAAAGGGTATTCGTTATTGTCCGTCGGGGTCGTAGGGCGGGTGTTTGGAGGAGCGGAGAATGAGGGCGGAGAGAATAGGGACAAGCAAGCAAAGGGCAATCAAAATGGCGATCTGCGCAGGGGAAGCGGCTTCGCTTTCTACGGGCGCAGACGCCGGCGGGGTGGCTTCCTCTTGCGATTTCAGCCATTCGGCGTATTCTGTGTTCTCCTCTATATCCAGCGTTGCAGGCTTGGGAACGTAACCAAAATCGCCGTTTCTGAGAATGTAGCAATACGTAGTAGAGCCGATTTCGTAATCGCCGTAATAGGCGCATTGGACTTTGATTTCGTCGAGAAAACCGTCGCCGTTATGTCCGCCGCCGTCAATGGTGTAGCTTAGCTCGAACAGACGGTACAAATACGGGCGTTTGGGGACGTAATCGACGAACGTAAGAAGCTCTGTTTTAGCGTAACCCGTGAGTTTTTGCGTGTATTCGTCGTCGTAAAGATATTCGATCTTGCAAAAGTCGTCGTTGATTTCAAGCACTTTGACGTAGTACGTTTGCGGGAGGGTGAAAACGCCGCGGGAAAGGTCTTTGGTGGCGTAGAAATACACGTTTTTTTCCAGAATGCAAGCGTATGCGCCCGCTTCCGCTTGGGCGGCAACGGGTATAAGCGGGGCAAACAGACAGCTCAAAATATACAAGGCGGTCAATGCCGCCGATAAAATAAACTTTTTCATAAATGCAATTATAACGGGAATACAGGGATTGTTTTTGACAGAACGGCAGGGATTATGAGAGAAATTGTAGAAAAGTTACTCGCTATCGAGCGGGAACAGGAAAAAAGGCGGGAGGGCGACAGGCTTGCCGCTTACAATACGGGGGAGCGAATCCATAAAAAACAGCTTGCTTTTCACAAGTGTGAAAAACGCAACCGTTGGGTGTTCGGCGGAAACCGATCGGGAAAAACGGAGTGCGGAGCGGTGGAGTGCGTGTATCTTGCGCGGGGGATTCATCCGTACAGGAAAAACAAACCGAATACGGAAGGGTGGGTGGTGTCACTCTCTACGCAGGTGCAACGCGACGTGGCGCAAAAGAAGATATTGCGCTATTTACGCAGGGATTGGATAGAGGAGATCGTGATGTCCAGCGGGAGAAAGGACGCGCCTGAATACGGGGTGATTGATTTTATCCGCGTTAAAAACGTGTTCGGCGGTATTTCCGTTATCGGATTTAAAAGTTGCGATCAGGGCAGGGAAAAGTTTCAGGGTACTTCGCTCGATTTCGTTTGGTTTGACGAAGAACCGCCCGAGGATATTTATATCGAGTGCCGTATGCGTGTGCTTGATAAGCGGGGGGATATTTTCGGGACAATGACACCGCTTAAAGGCTTGACGTTCGTCTATAATGAGATTTTTATGAACCGCTCGAACGATCCCGAGGTGTGGTACGAGTTTATCGAGTGGAGCGATAACCCGTTTTTGGACGGGGAGGAGATACGACTGCTGGAAAACTGTATGGACGAGCAAACGTTGCAAACAAGGCGGTTTGGGCGGTTTGCCGCCGCGGAGGGGCTTGTCTATCCCGAGTTCGACGAAAGCATACACGTGATTGACCCGTTTGCCGTACCTGTTGATTGGCAGGATACAATTTCGATAGACCCCGGGCTAAACAATCCGCTTTCTGCGCATTGGTATGCCGTGGATTTTGACGGAAACGTGTACGTGGTGGCGGAACACTACGAGGCGGGCAGGGATATCGACTACCACGCGGAGCAAATCAAGGCGATTTCTGAGCGAATCGGCTGGAAACGGCAGCAAAACGGGCGGCTTGGCGCATTGATCGACAGCGCGGCGAAGCAACGCACGCTTGCAAGCGTGAAAAGCGTAGCGGAACTCTTTTTTGAGCGGGGAATTGCCGTCAATCCCAATGTGGATAAGGATTTATTTGCGGGGATAGCGCGTGTGAAAAGCTATTTAAAACAGGGGAACGGGCTACCCAATATTTATATATTCCGCTCTTGCGTACAGCTCATTCGGGAGATTAAAAGCTATTTTTGGGGGAGTGGCGACGTGCCGAGAAAGGTGGATGATCATTCCTTGGACGAGATGCGTTATTATTTAATGAAGCGACCGACAAATATCCCGCCTTTGCCGCAAAAGAGCGTTATTCAAAAGGATAAGGAGCGGCTGATTCGGCGGGCGAGGGTCGGAAAGTACTGACGTGACGTACGGCGAAAGGAATGTGCGCTTTTGTTGGAAACAAGGCATTTTAAACTTGTAAGGAGGTGAAGAAGTGGAGAAGGAACAGGGAAAAATAGAGGAGGCGTTGTTGAAAGTGGCGCTTGGATATCAGGTAGCAGAGGTGACGGAGGAATATGCTGAGGTGGACGGGAAATTGAAACTGACCAAACGGAAACGCACGAAAAAAGATATTCCTCCCGATCTCAAAGCAATGCAGTTGCTTCTTGAAAACGGGGGCGGGACGTTGGCGGAACTTTCCGACGAACAGTTGGAAGAGGAAAAGGAACGTTTGCTTGCCGTTTTGGGACAAACGACGGGGCAGGTATGCGACGAAAAGGCGAAAACGGTGAAAAGACCGAGAGCAAAACCACGCAAAAGAGTGGTAAGAAAAAAGACGGAGGCTGAAAAATGACGGAAAACGAACGGGAAGAAAGAGAACGCAGGGCAAGCAAGATTGCAAGGGAAGTGACGGAGGATTTTTATCGGCGCAGAGAAGAAAGGCGGTCGGTGGAAAGCGGGTGGCTGCTCAATATGAACTTTTTGAGCGGGAATCAGTATTGCGACGTTTCGCCGCTCGGCGGGGTGGTAAACGAGGATAAGCGGTTCTATTGGCAGTCGCGCAGAGTGTTCAACCATATTGCGCCGACGGTGGACGCGCGGCTTGCCAAGCTTGAAAAGTTGCGCCCTACGTTGAAAGTGCGGGCATTCTCCGACGAGGACGGGGATTTGAAATCCGCAAAGCTGGCAACGGGTATTCTCAAATACGCGCAAGACAGAATAGGTTTTTTGGAAACGGTATCTAAGGTGACGACTT
>JAFTPR010000003.1 GCA_017463145.1 Clostridia bacterium | reverse complement strand
TTTTTTTTTTTATTTTTTTCATTTTTTTTCAATTAAAGCCCTTTTGCATACATTTATATTATTATATGACGCGCGCGTATATAACGTTAACCAAATCAATATAATCCGAACCAAGATTTTTAGCGAAGAATTTAAGCGTCTACTTCGTTGAAATCCTTGATAAACCGCTTGGTTGATCTGCGGCTTTCGCCTTGTATCTGCAATAAATTCTTTCGCTACAAAATTGCTTCGCACCCCAAAGTTCGGATTTTTTAGTCTATTTTGGGTGAGGAGGAAGCAATCATACCAGAGTATTATAATGACGACGAGCCGAAAAGAGCAAAAAAGACGGCTTTGGGGCTGGTTCGGATTATATTGCTTTGGTTACGGTAGCTTTCGCCTCTGCACCTGTCGGTTGCAGGGGGCGTTTTTTTGCCCGTTACAACCTCTTTGTGCCTAAAAAGACGTATTTTTTAACGATTTTAGCAAAGTTGACCGATTTCCGCAACGGAAATTTCAAATTCTTGTCCGTTTACAAAGCGCAACCTCAGCTTATCCGCACATTCCGCCACAAGACAAACGATATCCTTTCTGAGCAGTTCTTTGAGCATTTCCTGCCCTTGACCACGTTCAATTTTTCCTTTTTGCATGGTTTTTTCCTCCTTGGTATGAGTATTTCGATATATCGTAATACTATTATACCACTCTCTTTCGGTTAATTTCAACTATTTTTAACCAAAAGAGAGGAGAATATTTAGTAGAATAATGTCTTTGTTTGGTGAAAAATGTCGAAAACCTCTGAACGCATATCGGAACTTATGACCGAAAAAAACTTAAACGCCACACAATTAGCCGAGCAAATGGGCATACCCTCTATGGACATTTACAGATACGTAAGCGGTACGCATATGCCCAGCTACGCTCTTTTAATAAAACTGTTGAATTTTTTTGAATGTTCGGCAGATTATTTGCTTGGGCAAATAGATATCCCCACGGAGGAGCTTCTGCACCCCGTATTGCCTTTCTGTAAACGGCTTCCCGCCGTTTTAAAGGAATTGCGGATTTCAAAAAGTTCTATCATCAAGAATATGCACGTTTCCCCCTCGGTAATGCATAAATGGACGACAGGCAAAAACGAACCGAACAGCGACACCCTTATTAAGCTTGCAAAGTATTTAGATTGTTCGGTGGATTATTTAATCGGGCGAGTACGATAAAGCAAAAACGGACGAATTTTCGTCCGTTTTTCTTTATCTGCAACCGCTACACGTTTTACAATTTCCCGAGCATTTTTTAGAAGTCTGCCCCGTAGCCGTGAGTATTTCACCCGAATAATCACGGACAGTCGCGCCTCCGCAATCGGGACATTGCACCTTATCCAAGTAGCTTTTAACAAGTTCGTCGAATTTCTTTCCGCATTTTTCGCATTTGTACTGTAAAAACGGCATAACACACCTCCACGCTGTCTATTATACGCCGTTTTTGAAGATTTTGCAAGCGTTTTTACAGGATTGCTTTGCCGTCGAGGAAGCTTTCAAAAAATCCCCGTACGTCCGCGCCCGTTTTTTCAAAGCTTGCAATCAGCTTATCGGGCGTAGCCACCTTGTACTTACAATCCGCGTAATACTTTTTCAACCCTGACGTAAACTTTTTATCGCCAATCGATTTCCTGAGTGTATCGAACATAACCACCGACTTATCGTACACAATACATTGATACTCATAATCACTTAAAAACTCCTTTAAACTCCTATGCATTTTCGTATCCGTTCTGCCCAGAACGCTACCGTACACGTCGTAATAAGAGCGGTATTCTTTGAGCGCTTCGGTAACGGCATCCTCCCGCGTAATCCCATACTTTCCGTTCGATTCAAAAAACATCAACGCCGAGTATTCTGCAAGCCCCTCGTCTTGCCAAGCCTCGCAAAGCTGATCACTCCCCACGACGGCGTACCACCATTGGTGCGCCGTTTCGTGTACCACCGCCCTTGTTTTATTCTCCGCATCCAACGTATCGGACAAAAAGGCAAGAGCAGGATATTCCATACCGCCGTAACAAAACCCCGTCTGCGCAAGCGTGTAACAAGGATACGGATATTCCCCAAACGTCTTTTCAAAATACGAAAACGCCTCTTTTGCAAGCGTAAGCGTTTCTCCCGCCGCCGTATCGTCGTAATAGTAGTATGTAATCGTCGTATCTCCGCATTGAATCGACTCCGTCTTGTACTCATCCGAAAGCACAAACGCCAAATCTCTTACATTCGTTGCGGACACGGTATACTCCTTTTTACTTTCAAGCGTTCTCTCACCCGTAATCTCGCCACCAACGGCAAGCTTATAGTCCTTGGGCGCAGTAAGCGTTAAAGAATAGTTCGCACATTCGGACAGAAAGGGGTCGCCGTCGGAGTAATACACACTTTCATAAAACCCGCCGTCCTTCACGCCGCAAAGAATCGGAAAAAAGTTACCGAAGTTGGCGGTATGCTCCGTCACACCCGTACGGTGATTGACCTTTGCAAGCTTCAACGTAAAAGCGATATCAAGCACGACCTTATCTTCGGGAAATAAGGACTTTTCCAAATACACGGAAAGAATATTATCGTCCTCGCCCGTCACTTCCCAATTCTTCGCGCCGTTCACGCTGGAAACAACGATTTCCCCATAACTTTCGCCCTTATAATACGCAGCCTTTTCAAAAGCGCTGGACACAGGACGGTACAATGCGTCCTTTCTGTATGCGTTGGGGTGCAGTTGAAATTTCAGCTCCGTCAACTCGTTTTCCGTCGTGTTTTCATAGCTCACCTTTACCGCTCCTGCAAGCGTGGCGTTCTCCGGCTCGTATTTTGCCGTGATTTCATACGTTGTGGAAGCAACCGTTTTTTTCTTACAACCGCCAAACGAAAATACCGAAGCCGCCGCAACACAAGCAAGCGTGATACAAATTCCCTTTTTCATAAAAAATAACCCCCCGAAAATATTCGGACGGTTATTTATATGTAAACGTTTTCCCGTTTATACCTCGATACGTAATCCGTCGTAGGCGACCTGTGCGCCGAGCGGCTTTACAATCTCGGCCGTTTCTTCGTGCGAACGGTGCAACGTACGGGCAAGATGCGTAAGATATACCTGCGTATTCTCGTTTATCATTTCCCACGTTTTAAGACACGGCAACATGCAACGGATCATACGGATATCGTTATGTTCTGCCATGCGCCATTCTCCCTCGTAATCGCCCGAAGTGCAGTCGAGCACCAGCAAATCCAAATTTGCCTTATGCAGATAATAGTACGTCGTGTTCAAGAACCAAGCGCCGTCGGTGGCGTACAGAAATTTCTTTGCCTCTTTTTCAAACAAAAGGAATTGCGGCGCGCACTCCTCCCCGTGGTTAGAAGCAAGACCCGTCACGCGCAGTTCCCCGTTCACCTCGTACACGGCACGGTCTTTCATACGGAACACCTGCGTATTTTCGATTTCAGGGAGCGTAGCATCCTCACGCACCCAAATACGGAGCGGCGCATCCTTTGCTTTTGCGATCGTTTCGACGTTCTTCGGCACGAAATGGTCGGAATGGGTATGCGTAACGAACAAATCGGTAATATCCGCAAGCGCAACGTTGGCAATCTGCAAAGAATCAAGCGCAAACGTACCGCAATCGATCATATATTTCCCGTTGAAAATAGCGCAGGACGTGCGGCGCGTATTTTTATCAAAACGGCTCTTACAAGCTTCGAGCTGCGCAAGGCTGAAATCTGCCGCACCCGTACCCAAAAAAGTCAAATCAAACGTTACCATAAACCCACCTCTTTCTTTTGTACGACAAGTATAGCATTTTACGAGGGCGTTGTCAAGTCTTTTCTACTTTCTATGCAACGCCGTGCCCTGCAAAATGCCCGTTGTAACGATTTTTTTCTTAGGCGAAGCGTTCAAAGCATTTTCAAGTAAAGCAGAAAAGAACGCCCGCGCGTCGGAAATGCGTTCGCAAAAAAGATAATACGCCAAAGAGCCCGGAACGGTGTTCACCTCGCAAAGATACGCCTTGTCACCGCTAACGAGGAAGTCCATTCTGACGACGCCTTGCAAATTCATTCTCTTGTACACGGTCTTGGTATACGCGCGGATTTTATCCCGCAAATCCCCGCTCAGCTCAACCCTGCTACCGCCTTTTTCAAAACTCTTGCGCTTTACGTATTTATCCTCAAACGAATATATCCCCTCTCCGAACGCCTCTTCGGGTTCTGAAACGAAAATCTCACCATTGCTTACGTACGCAGCGCAGTTGACGTCCTTTTTACCCGCAAGATACTTTTCAATAATGACCCTATTATCCAAAACGAACGCCGCCTCAATAGCATTTTTCGCTTCTTCCTCGTTTTGCGCAAGAGCGATTCCGATAGACGAGCCGAGATGCGCGGGCTTAACAACGACGGGATATTTGAGCCGCGAGCCGATATTTTTCAACAAAAACGCGCCCCGTTTTTTATAGTCCTGTTCATTCACGCGGATATAATCGAGCGTAGGGATATTGAGCGCACGCATAATCAGTTTGGTGGAAGATTTATCCATAAACACACCCGAAGCCGTTAAGTCGGGCGAAGCGAGCGGGATTCCGTTCCACTCCATTATCGCGGAAACGCCTCCGCCCTCACCTAGCCCGCCGTGGCAACAATTCAATGCCACGGCGGGCTGGGCAATTCGTTTAAGCTTTTTCTTTTGCAGATTGACCGCATACGCCACACCGCCGATAAAGCATATTCTTTGAAAGGAATCGAATTTTTTCTCTTTAAACGTAGTCAAATCCGTCATCTTAGGCGAGGTATACATTCCCCCGTCCGTATGTATATATACGGGCAACACGGAATACTTTTCTTTATCAAGTATCTGCATTACGAATACGCCCGTAAGCACGGATATCTCGTTTTCCGAGGAGTCCCCGCCAAACACAACCGCCACTTTCCGCATAAAAAAACACCTCCGCAAATTTTTCTTTGCTTTGGTGCTTCTTTTGCATTTTCAAACCCTCAATATACGTCGGGTAAATCATTTAAAAACAGTACACAATCCCCTGCCTGTACCCAAGCGGAAAGCTCCGTTTTCGCTTCGTCGAGCGTTTTGACAACCGTCAGTTTTTCTTCATCCCCGCCCGCGGCAAGATATCCCGCTTTCACCACGCCGACGAGCGTGTCGCCGACGAGTATCACTTTATCAATCCCCGCCGCAGCGATTATTCCGCCGAGCTTGCCGTTGATTTCCTCTTCCAGCGTACCGCACTCCACAATCCCCGGCGTAACGATACACTTCCCGCCCGAAAAACGGGCAAGCGCGCGTACCGCTTCTTCCGCGCCGCGCGGGTTGCTATTATATCCGTCGTCAAGAATATACGCCCCGCCATTTTCGATAAGCTGTAATCTATGCGGAATATAATCGAGCCTTTGCACACCCCGCTCAATCTCCTCAGCCGTCAAGCCGAGCGTGTAAGCAAGCGTTGCCGCAAGCGCAATATTCTCCACAGCCGCTTCGCCGAGCAGTTTCGTTTGCACCGCAATCCGTTTGTCTTTAACGACCAATGTGAAAGAGGTTTCTTTATCCTGTAAGGAAACGTTCTCCGTTTGACAAACGGGAACAACGTTCTCACCCGACACTTTTCCGATAAGCGTTTGCCCACAGACAACTTTTGCGCCGCTTGCGATAATTTCACTTTTTTCCTTCAAAATTTCCTCTTCCGCGCCAAACGAAGCAAGATGCTGCGCGCATACGCCCGTAAATACAGCATAGTCGGGTTTTACCAAATCGCAAAGCTCCTTGATATCCCCGCGCTTACGAGCACCCATTTCCGCAATAAACACTTCTTTTCCCGCAAATTCCTCGGAAAATACCGTTTTAGCAATACCGACGGGCGTATTGTACGATTCGGGCGTTTCCACCACCGAATATTTTTCCGAAAGCAACGTTTTAAGGATATTTTTTACGGACGTTTTTCCATAACTCCCCACAACGCCCACGCGGATAATTTCACTTTCGTTTAATACCTGCCCTGCCCGTTTTACAAATTTCCCGTTTCTTATATTTTCAAAAACAGAAGCTACGGCGTTTGCCAGGCAAAGGATAAAGGGAAGCAATATCCCCATCAACGCAAAAGGCACAAACGAGATAAGCTTATATAAAGGTGAACCGTTCCATACGCTCAAAAAGCACAACAACGCAATAAAGAGATAGGTGAAACAAAGCGTGAACAGAAAATAGAGAGCAAACAGACGTTTCACCCTGCCCGTTGCGACAGTACGCACCTTTAACGCATATTTCGTATCCGCACCGATATATGCCGTCCAAAGCCCCACAAAGGGCAATGCGGAAAGAATCAACGCCAACCGCGAACCAAGGAAAGAAAAACACAACGAAACAACCGCCGTCGAAAGCGCAATACAAAGCGCCAACACGCTCAAACGGTTGTACAGCATATTATCTTTGCGTTTCAGCCAACGCAAAAACGAACCGTTTTTATAACCGCTCTGCTGCATTGCCCCCAACGTTTTATACGTCGCAAGACAAAACAGCGTAGCGCACACAACGCTTGCGATAATCCTTTCCAATACGTTATCCATAAAAAAATTCCTCTGCTATGAGATTAAACGCAGCGGGATTTTCCGCAAATGCGAAATGCCCGCCCTCTATCATTTTCAATGCGCCGCCATGCAAAGCAGCAACGTAAATTTCCGCCTCCTTGCGCGTAGTAACCCTATCCGCTTCCCCCTCGACAACGAGCACGGGACAAGGCACTTTTTTCGCCACCTCACGCAAATCCTCGTTTACAATTTTTTTATAACTTTCTTTCATTATAGGCGAAAGCGTTCGATACTCTGCGCTCCCAAACCGTTTTTCGGCAAATGACGGGAAAAACTTTTTGCATATCCGATACGCTTGCACCCTGCATTTATACGAAAAACCGCGTTTTAAAATAATTCCCGCAGGACCTGTTAGAAGTATTCTCTCGAAATCATACACGCCCTCACCCGCCATTTTTATTGCTACCCTGCACCCAAACGAATGTGCCAGCACAAGCGGCTTTTCTATCCCGAGCGCTTTGAATACGCCTGCCGTCCACATAGCGTAGTCCCCCACGGAAAACGCTTTCGTTAAACACCTGCTACTGCCAAAACCCAAAAAATCAATGGCGGTCACACGGTAAAACCTCGAAAAATAATTTATCTGCGACGTAAACGCTTCCTTGGAGGAAAGGTAGCCGTGCAAGCACACCAAATCCTTTCCCGTTCCCTTTTGTATAAACGAAACCTCGGATAAAATATTTTCCGTTGCCCTACCTCCTTACAACCTTTTCAACATCTCAAACGCGTCCTCGACGTTTTCGTAGTATTTTTCCCGAATACGGGAAATCTCAAACCCACGGCTTTTATACAGCGAGATTGCCGAAGCATTGGATACGCGTACTTCCAAAAATACCTGTTCGGCATTTCTCTGTTTTGCCGTTTCCAAAAAACAGTTGAGAATCCTTCCGCCGACGCCCCTGCCTCTGCACGTTTGCCTGACGGCGATACGGCAAACCTCTGCCGTTTCAAAAATGCATAATCCCAACAGATATCCGCAAAAAACACCGTCCTCTTCCGCAACCAAACCGCAAAAGCCAAACCCTGAAATAGCCGACTCTACCGCAGCCCGATTCCACGGCTGATGAAAGCAAGCCGCCTCCGTTGCCACAACGTTTTCCACGTCCGCAGCCGTTATCTCCCGAACAATCAGCGACATAAATTCAACTCCGCCGAACTTTTTCTTACGTACAACGCTTCCAAAACGCCGTATTCGCCGCGCTCTGCTTTGGCAAGGGCGGCATTAACGAGCCCCGAAACAGGCTCTACACGTTCTACTTCCGCTTTCAATGCAAGCGGCAACTGCCCGCAAGAGCAAAGCGCATACCCCTCGCCGACAAGCGCAAGCGCCTCCGCCTCATTCAAAAAAGCGGGCGGATAGACAATGTTTCCGTTTTCATAACCGCAAGCGTAATAGCAATCGTGCAAGGCGTCCACAAGGCAAAGCGTTTTTTTATCTATCGACCTTACCTTATCATTATACGCAACCGCCTCAAAGGAAGTGACGGGAACAGTCGGCTTTTTCAGCGCAAGCGCAAAACCTTTCATGGCGGAAATACCGATACGTATACCCGTAAACGACCCCGCGCCTACCGCCGCTGTGAAGAAGTCACACTCGGCAAGCGTGATATTCGCCTTGTCAAGTGTTTCATCAATCGCCGTCATCAGCGTAACGGAATGTTTCATTGCGCAATCAGGAAGATACGTCGAAACGACCGTTCCGTTGTTATATACCGCAACAGTCAAATAATCGTTGCTTGTATCTACTGCCAGAAAAACCATATCACTCCTCTACGAAAATCTCCCGTTCGTCCGCACCCGTTTTTACAATACGTATCCGTTTACAACCACGGGGCAACAGCGACGCAATATTTTGCGACCACTCGATAAGGCATATTCCTCCCATATCGAAATAGTCGGCAAGCCCCAACCGCTCCGCCTGTTCCGCGCTCTCTATGCGGTAACAATCGTAATGGAACAATCTACCGTCGTAATCGTTCATATATGCGTACGTTGGGCTAGTCACCTCTTCTTGAATACCCAATCCTTTGGCAACGCCTTTGGCAAACACGGTTTTTCCCGCGCCCATATCGCCGTCCAACAACACGACGTCCCCGCCTTTGAGCGTTTTTGCGAACCGTTCGGCAAACGCCTGCGTATCCTCGCTTGATTTTGAAACAAAGCTATTCATACCTTTATTATACCAAATATTCCCTCTACTTGCAATCAAATTTTCCACTTTTTCAGGAAATTCGACAACCGTTTATACAAAAGTAGGGTCAAAACAGAAATTGCAACCGTCTTGATAAGATTAAACGCCACAATTACCCAAAACACCTCGTAAAAAAACGCCTTTGCACCCGCGCCCATATACAGAGGAAAGTTGATAAAACGGTTTGTTAAAAGCGCCGCCGCCGTGCCGATAAGGCAAGCCGCCGCAAGCGTGAATGCCACTATTTTCAGTCCCTTACGACGTTGATAGACAATAGCGGGAAGCAGGATATACGAGGAAGTGACGAGCATATTCGCAAGCTCGCCCACGCCACCCGTACTGCCCGCAAAAATGCGCAACGTTTCTTTTAACACGCAAACAATCACGCCTTCCGCAGGTCCAAGCAAAAAGGAGATAAGCAAAATGAACACGTTGCCAAAATCCAGCTTTAAAAAGGGCGCGGCGGGAAAGAGCGGAAAATCAAACAAGCTGACAACGAATGCAAGCGCCACGAACGCCGCCATAACCGCTATTCGCTTGGCGGAAAACCGTTTTTTTAACGTTTCTTTCCACCCCGTTTTTTCCGTTGAACCCGTACACGGTGTACCCGTTTTGTTTTCTTCTTCCATTATTTCACCTCCGTAAAAAACAACGCCCCGAGATATTCTCGGAGCGCGCTGCTACAATACAATGCGGGATTAATCCCCATTTCTTTTCCCATCCGGACTCTACCGTCGGTTTCGGAATTGCACCGAATCGGGGAAGCAAAACGCTTCCTTCGCAGACTTTACTGCCGGTGGGGAATTGCACCCCGCCCCAAAGAACGTATTTTATGCTTCTATTATACCGATATAAAAACGCCTTGTCAAGCGTTTTCACCGTCAAGCGGAAAGACTACGTAAAATGTACTTCCCTTACCGACCTCGCTTTCCACGCCGAACATCAAACCGTGTTTTTCCAACACAGTCTTAACAATGGAAAGTCCCAATCCCGTACCCTTAACGGGGCGTTTATGCATTTCACTCGAACGGAAATACCGTTCCCAAATCGTAGCGATTTCCTCAGGCTTTATCCCCGCGCCGGTATCTGTGACAGAGAAACGAAAAGCCCCTTCTTCTTTTTTTAAGCGCACGTACACCGTTTTATCTTCGCCCGTATAATTGACGGCGTTGCCGATCAGATTATAGAGTGCTTGACCTATCTTCAATTCGTCCACATTCGCGTACAAATCCTCGTCGATATCGGCAACAAGCTTATATCCTTTCGTTTCTTTGAGATAATCAAACCGAGCCAATATCTCGTAAACGTACGAGGACATATCCACCGTTTCCCGCTTAAACGTATCCATACCCGAGCGAATTTTGGACAAATCCAATACGTCGCCAACGAGCGAAGCAAGCCTATCCGCTTCTTCCACAATAACCTGCGCATGCTTATTCCGCTTTTCGGGTATATCCCCCGATATCTCCATAATCATAGAGGCGTAAGCCTTAATCATTGTAAGCGGCGTTTTGAAATCGTGCGAAACGTTGGCAATCAACTCTTTTTGCATACGGTCCGTTTTGGAAAGCTCGTCCCGAGCAAAGTTGAGCGTGTCCGCAAGCTCCACCATCTCCTCTCCGTAGTCTGCGCCATGGAAATCCACGTCAAAATCTCCGCCGGCAAGCTGTTTCGCTTTTTTCGTCATTTCCGACAACGGTTTGGTGAGCCAACCTGCCACCGCGCTCGCAACGGCAAACGCCAAAACAAACACGAACAGCGCAATAAATACGGTACGCACGGTCATCTGTTTACTCGCCGATTCCACAAGTTCCAACGATTCCCCGACGTAAAGATACATCTCTGCATTTTCGTACAAAGATATCTTCGCTCCGTACACGTATGCCCCGTCGCCCTTAAAAACCACGGAATTATCAGCAACGCCGGCAAGCTCTTTTTGCATCAAGGCAACGTCGTCCGCAAAATCAAAGCCCGCCAATTCCTCCTCCGCGCCGTCGGGCAACTGCGGAAACAGCACTCCCCCGTTCTTATCGAGGATAAACACGCTCACGTCGTGATAGGAAGCAAGATAGCGTATATAGGCGCTACGGTTGTTCTGAAAGGCAGGCGGTACGGGCGCGGTAACTTGCCGTTCTATCTCCTTACCGCTTTGATTGACGGTACGCATTGCCTCATTTTCATAGACCTGCGTCATAACGATACGTTGCGAAAAGGAGAAAACGAGCACAATAATCAGCGCCATAGCGGAAAAAGCAGCCCAAAGCAAGAAATAAATACTTGCGCCGCTTTGCCGTTTTTTATAATTTCGACGGCGGGTTTTCCCCGCCGTTTTTTTCTTTTTCTCCCGCCTCGCCGACATTTTATACCTCGAATTTGTACCCCAAACCTCTGAGCGTTACGATAAATTTACGATATTCCTTTAAATTCCCGCGAAGCATTTTAATATGCGTGTCCACCGTACGGTCGTCGCCGTAAAAATCAAATCCCCATACGTCGTATAAAAGTTTTTCTCTCGTAAGCGCAATACCCTTGTTGCGTACAAGGTAAAAAAGCAACTCGTATTCCTTAGGCGTAAGCTCCGCTTTCCTACCGTCTACGTACACGTTGCGTCCCGCCATATCCACTTCCAAACCCTCGAATTTGAGTTTTTCGTTACCGTTTTCCCGCTTTTCACGGCGTTTCGTGACGGCATTGATACGCGCCATTACTTCCTTAGGCGAAAACGGCTTCGTTACGTAATCGTCCACACCCAACTCGAATGCAAACAGCTTGTCGTATTCCTCCCCACGAGCAGACAGCATAATTACGGGGATATCCTTGCCCTTTTTAATTTCCTTGACGGCAGAAAAACCGTCAAGGTGCGGCATCATAATATCCATCAAGATTACGTCGTAATCGTTTTCTTTACAAAGCCTTACCGCTTCCATACCGTCCGCCGCCTCATACGCTTCGTTCCCCTCGAACTCAACGTATTCTTTCAATACGCCGCGGATCATCTCTTCGTCGTCTACGATCAAAATTTTCATTTGAATTTTCTCCCTGTTTTGTAAAAATATGCCTTTTAGATGCTATTATATACTATTTATACACCGAAAGTGTTAATTTTACGCTATAAATGCGTGAAATGTTCGTGAAATTCGTTTAGAGTATATCACGTTTCCAAAGATTTGTCAAGTTAAAAACCGCAACCGTTCTGCAAACGGTTGCGGCATGGCTTACTCGTATTCTTCATAACTCCTCCGTCCGTCCTTTTGCGGTGGCGGAGGCGGGCAGGAAAATCCTTGTTTCCCGCACGGTTTCTTGGGCATACCGACGTTGACGAGTATCACGTCGTCGCCAATTTTGACAATATTCCTCAAATCGATAAACAGCCCGTTCTTGCGGGAAGAAAATCCCCGCCCGCCCGGCACGACAATCCCAAGCCACTTGTTTTCGGGATAGCATAACACGATATCCGTCACTCTGCCTATTTTTCTGCCGTCCTCGGTGTTTACCACCTCTTTCGTGCGCAATTCCGAAAAAGTCAATTCCATAAACGCGACCCGCCTAAATTCGTATTCTACACTTATACTATATGCAGACGAATCAACAAAAGTTGCATTTTTTATTGCAATACACGCTTCAAGAATTTGCCCGTATAGCTGTTTACGTTCTCAGCAACCTCCTCGGGCGTACCCTCACAGACAATCTCCCCGCCGCCGTTACCGCCCTCCGGACCAAGGTCAATAATATAATCGGCGGTCTTAATCACGTCAAGATTATGCTCGATTACAAGCACGGTATTCCCACCCTCGCGGAGTTTTAACAAAATTTTTATCAGTTTGTCAACGTCGTAGGAATGTAAGCCCGTCGTCGGCTCGTCGAGAATATAGAACGTTTTACCCGTTGAACGTTTGGCAAGCTCCGTTGCCAACTTCACTCGCTGCGCCTCCCCGCCGGAAAGGGTGGTGGAGCTTTGCCCGAGCTTGATATACCCAAGTCCCACGTCGTTGAGCGTTTTGATTTTATTATAAATATTGGGAATGGGCGCAAAAAATTCACACGCCTCCTCTACGGTCATATCCAACACGTCGGCAATACTCTTGCCTTTATATTTCACTTCCAACGTTTCCCTGTTATACCGCTTTCCGCCGCACACTTCGCACGGCACGAAAATATCGGGCAGGAAATGCATTTCTATTTTGATGATACCGTCGCCAAAGCAATGTTCGCACCTGCCGCCTGAAACGTTGAAGGAAAACCGACCCGCTTTATAGCCCCGTTCCTTTGCGTCAGGCGTCATAGAAAACAGGTCACGAATGGCGTTGAATACGCCCGTGTACGTGGCGGGATTGCTTCTCGGCGTTCTGCCGATCGGCGATTGATCGATTGCAATTACCTTGTCAAACTGCTCGATCCCCTCCATTTTATCATACTTACCAAACGCAGGCTTCGCCCCGTTCAATTCCGTTGCAAGCGTAGGATAGACAATTTCGTTGACGAGGCTAGACTTCCCGCTTCCCGAAACGCCCGTCACCGCCGTAATCAGCCCCACGGGGATTTTGACGTCGATATTTTTGAGGTTATTCTGCTTGCAACCGCGCACCTTTAACCACTTGTCTTTATGCGCCGCGCGCACGGCAGGCACTTCTATTTTCCGTCTGCCCGCAAGATAGTCGCCGGTGATGGAATGTTTACAACGCATAATATCCTCGGGCGTACCGCTTGCCACGACCTCGCCGCCGTGTACCCCTGCTTTCGGACCGATATCGACGATATGATCTGCCGCCCGCATAGTATCTTCGTCGTGCTCGACGACAATCAGCGTATTGCCCAAATCCCGCAAGCCCTTTAAAGAATTTAACAGTTTTTCGTTGTCCCGTTGATGCAAGCCGATACTCGGCTCGTCGAGGATATACAATACACCCGTGAGCGCGCTGCCGATTTGTGTAGCGAGGCGGATACGTTGGCTTTCCCCACCCGAAAGCGTGACCGCCGTCCGCGTGAGCGTGAGATAATTCAGCCCCACGTTCCTCAAAAATCCCAAGCGGCTGTTGATTTCTTTAATGATTGCGTCCGCGATCAGGTGTTCTGTTTTTGTGAGCTTTTCCTGCAAGCCGTCCATAAAATCGCAAAGTCGATCAACGGAAAGCTCGCAAACCTCCCAAATATTTTTCCCGCCTACGCGCACGGAAAGCGATTCCTTTTTCAAACGCTTTCCCCCGCATGTATCGCAAGGCGCATTGCGCATCAACCGTTCAATCTCCATTTTCACGCCGTCGGAGGTAGAAGTGGCGTACCGTCTTTGGAGGTTGTTCACGTACCCCTCCCACGTCTTTTTGAAGCTACCCGAAAAGGAGCGGGTATGATATTGCATATCCACGCGTTCGTCGCTGCCGTACATCAAAATATCGTACGTTTCCTTGGACAAATCTTTTACAGGCACGTCGAGAGAGAACCCGTACGCCTTGGCAAGCGCCGAAAGCTCCATAAGCGCCATGGAGTTAGAACCCAAGCTCCACCCCGTGACTTTCATTGCCCCTTCCCGAAGCGTTTTCGTCTTGTCGGGACAAATCAAATCGGGATCGACAAACTGTTTGAACCCAAGCCCCGAACAGCCGGGGCAAGCACCGTACACGGTGTTAAACGAGAACATTCTCGGTTCGATTTCTTCAATGGAAACCCCGCAATCGGGACAAGCATAATTGACGGAATACAATTCCTCTGCGCCGTCGCTGTCAATCACCACAAGCCCGTCCGCAAGCTTCAACGCCGTTTCGAGGCTGTCCGTTAAACGTTTTTGCACCGTCGGCTTCACCACCAACCTATCCACTACGACGGAAATGTTATGCTTGATATTCTTTTCGAGCTTAATCTCCTCTTGCAAATCGTATACGATACCGTCTATCTTGACCCTGCCGAACCCGCTCTTTTTAAAGCCCGCAAGCTCTTTCACGTACTCGCCTTTTCTACCCCGTACCACGGGCGCGTTGACGAGGATTTTACTTCCCTCGGGCATAGCCATAATCCTATCGCAAATCTCGTCCACCGTTTGACGGCGTATTTCTCTGCCGCACTTGGGACAATGCGGCACGCCGATACGGGCGAACAGCAAACGGAAATAATCGTATATCTCCGTGACCGTACCCACTGTGGAACGGGGATTGCGGGAGGTAGTTTTTTGGTCTATCGAAATGGCGGGCGAAAGCCCGTCTATGCTCTCTACGTCCGGTTTTTCCATTTGTCCGAGAAATTGACGGGCGTATGAGGAAAGACTTTCCACGTACCGTCTTTGCCCCTCGGCAAAAATCGTGTCGAATGCGAGTGTCGATTTACCGCTCCCCGAAAGCCCCGTAAATACGGTCAGCTTGTTACGGGGGATTGTTACGTCTATATTTTTGAGATTATTTTCTTTTGCGCCTTTTATTACGATTTCTTCTTGCATACCTTTTACCCTTGGAAACGCTTGCCCTGCGGCTTATCTTCCCGCCTTCCTCAATTTCAGTTTCAACTGCGCGATCTTTTCGCGGATTTCTATTGCCCGTTCAAAATCAAGCTGCCCGCTTGCCACTTTCATAAGCGCTTTCAGCTTCTCGATTTCGTCGGGGATATCCTGCATCTTGATATCGTCGTCCGTCTTTTTCTTCGTGATATTCAAGGTGGACTTCACTTCCTTGACAATCGTTTTCGGCACGATACCGTGCGCTTTATTATAGCTATCCTGCACGCCTCTTCTGCGGTTGGTTTCGTCAATCGCCCGCCTCATACTGTCCGTCACCGTATCGGCGTACATCACCACGCGCCCCTCGGCGTTTCTCGCCGCGCGCCCGATCGTCTGAATGAGCGACGTTTCGCTACGCAAAAATCCCTCTTTATCCGCGTCGAGAATCGCCACAAGCTTCCCCTCGGGCAAGTCCAAACCCTCACGGAGCAGGTTTATCCCACAAAGCACGTCAAATTCCCCCAATCGCAATCCGTTGACGATATCCACCCGTTCGAGCGTATCGATATCGCTATGCATATATTTTACCTTGACGGAATGTTCCTTTAAATAGTCCGTCAACTCCTCCGCCATTTTCTTGGTAAGAGTCGTAATCAAGACCCTGCCCCCGTCGTTTACCACCGTGTATATCTCGGAAAGCAGATCGTCAATCTGTCCGCGGGTAGGCTTTATCGTGATTTCGGGGTCGAGCAATCCCGTCGGGCGAATAAGCTGTTCCACCCGTTGCCCCACCTGTTCCAGCTCGTACGGCGCAGGAGTAGCGGACACGAATACCACCTGCGGGATACGCGCATCAAATTCGGGAAAGGTAAGCGGGCGGTTATCGTACGCGGCTTGCATACGGAAACCGTATTCCACTAAATTTTTCTTTCTCGAAAGGTCGCCGTGATACATTGCCCGTATCTGCGGCACGGTCATATGACTCTCGTCGATAAACACAAGGAATTCCCCTTGCGGGAAATAATCAAGCAAGGTAAAGGACGGTTCGCCCGGGCTTCTGCCGTCGAAATAGCGGCTGTAATTTTCAATACCGCTGCAATAGCCGATCTCCCGCATCATTTCCAAATCGTGTTCGGTACGCTGTTTTAACCGTTGCGCTTCCAGCACTCTTCCCTCGTCCTCAAACGCTTTCACCTCGCCCCGCAAGTCCTCCTCAATCATTGCAAGCGCGCTACGCAATTTTTCCGTACCGACGGCGTATTGGCTGGCGGGAAATATCGCCACGTGCGAAAGCTCGTTCAGCTTTTTGCCCGTCAACGCCTCCACCTCGTATATCTTCTCGATTTCGTCGCCGAAAAACTCCAAGCGAATCGCCACCTCGGAGTTGGAAGCGGGAAAAATCTCCAAACTGTCCCCCCGCACGCGAAACGTCGAACGCTTGAAATCAACGTCGTTGCGGGCGTATTGCAACTCAATCAGCTTGCGCATAAGGTCGTTGCGTTCCCACTCCATACCGGGGCGCAGGGAAATAGACAAACGGAAATATTCCTCGGGCGCGCCAAGACCGTAGATACAGGATACGGAAGCCACCACGATTACGTCCCGCCGCTCCATCAAAGCGCCCGTCGCGCTGTTGCGGAGCTTGTCTATTTCGTCGTTCATACTCAAATCTTTTTCGATATACGTATCCGTCGAGGGGATATAGCTTTCGGGTTGATAATAATCGTAATACGAAACGAAATATTCTACGCGATTGTTCGGAAAAAACTCCCGAAATTCGTTGCAAAGCTGTGCCGCAAGCGTTTTATTATGCGCAATGACAAGGGTAGGTCGGTTGACGTTTTTGATGACGTTTGCCATCGTGAACGTTTTACCGCTACCCGTAACGCCGACGAGTACCTGCGCGCGCATACCATCCAGCACGCCCTCCGTCAAAGCCTCTATCGCCTGCGGCTGATCCCCCGTAGGCGCAAACGGCGCATTTAATTGAAATCCGATTTCTTTATCCATATTACCACACAGCAGGCAAATCCCGCAAACATTTGTTTACTTCCACTTACTATTATAACACTATTTTTACAAAAAGTAAACGGTTTTATGCTTTTTTTCCGTATTTTACAAAGTAAAAAACGGACAGCCGTCCGTTTTTACCAATCCTGTTTATCCAAAGACTTATCTTTCACGTCGTCGTAATAGGCGAAGTATTTTTCCTTAAACGCCGTTTTGGAAAGAGGTAAATCCTCGCCGTCTGCCAAATCTGCCTCCATTCTGTCAAGAAGCTCTTTTAATTCTTCGGGAGAAAAGTCGGCGATATCCGTTTCGTCCCCGTATCTTTGCAATAGCCGTAAAATATCCAATTCCGACGTCATAATTCCACCTCGATATGTTCCCCTTTACAAGGCACGGTAATATGCGTAAACCCTATGTCTTTGAGTATTTCGACCGTCCTTTCTCTGTATGTTACAATACGGTCCGTAGTGTGCGCGTCCGAGGCATAGGAGATCTTTCGCCCGCCCAATTCATAATACCGTTGCAAGATATCCCTATCGGGCAAAGTCCAACCCACGCCCCCGTTGTTGGAGGAATTGACTTCGAGGATTTTCCCCTGCGCAATGACAGCAAGCAAAATGCCGTCTATTTCCTTGGAAAATTCCCCGTAACGCAAAGCCTTGTCCGCATACGGCGCGTAACGCACAACGTATCCAAAATGCCCTACGATATCGTAAGCATACGGCACGCACAAGCTCCGCTGTATCAGCGCAAGATATTCTCCGTACACCTCTTTTTTATCCCGAAGCTCCCCTGTTTCCGTATAGTACGGGCGTTGGTAATAATAATCCCCGTCTTTATTGGAATGCAAGCTGTTTACGATAAAATCGGGCGAATATTTTTCTTGAAACGTCCGATACATTTCCCACGCCCGTTTATCGTCCGTATACGCAAACTCCGCGCCGACAAGCACGTTCATAACGCCTGCATAATCCTCTTGTAAATGCCTTGCTTCGTGAAAGTAAGCCTCGCCGTCAATATACGGTTGCAACGCCTCATCCCCTCGGCAAAGCGCGTCGTAATCGACGTGTTCCGCCATACCGTAAAACGCCACGCCTTTCTCTTGCGCGGCTTGCGTCATCTCTTTCAGCGACGCCTCGCCGTCAAACGAAAACGTCGAATGGTTATGCACGTCGGTAACGAATTTTTTCATAAGTACTCCTTTGTAGCGGTATCGTCCCGAAAAATTTTTCCTATATTTCCTGTTTTTGCGTAATTTGCCCCGTTTTTGCCTGTATTTGCCTGCATTTCCAAACTCCTCCACGCGTATTTTCTTGCATTTGGTTTTTTCTATCCCTTACAATAGACGGTATCGGAGGAAATATCTATGAGCCTATTCAAAAAAACTTTATGCTTACTATTGGCGCTTGCCTTTACGCTTGCGCCCCTGCAAGGCTGCGCAAAAGACGTTTTAGAAACCCCGCCTACGTTCCCGCCGCAGACCTCTTCGCCCGAAACAGACGAACCGGAAACAAGCGCGCCTGCTCCCGCGCCAGACCCTACACCTAAACCCGAGCCTGAGCCTGAACCTGAGCCGATTATTCTCTACGACGATTACATACGCTGCACGGGAAGCAATATCAATATCCGCGCGGGCGCAGGTACGTCTTATTCCGTTCTTGGCACGGCAGAGAAAGGCACCGTGTATGCGGTGACGGGCAAATCGGGGAATTGGTATCAAACGAAGTACCGCAACAAAACGGCGTATATTTACGCTTCGTATACCGTTGTTTTAAGTTTACAAAAAAGTGACAACGAAGCAATTGAAAACGTCATTGCGGAGGGGTATAAACTCCTCGGCGTACCGTACGTATACGGCGCGGTACGTCTGCACGACGGCAAAGGTAATTTTTTAAGCGGCTTTACCGCGCAGAAATTTGATTGTTCGTCCCTTATCCAATACGTGTTTTACAAGGGAGCGGGAAAACTGTTGCAAGTAAACACCCGCACACAGGTAAAACAAGGCAAATACGTAAAAGCAAGCGAAATTCAAAGAGGCGATTGCCTGTTTTTCACCAACGCAGAACGCCAACACCTTACGGGAGTAGAACGGGTTGGACACGTCGCCCTTTACCTTGGCAACAACTATATCCTGCACACCTCATCCGATTACGCTCGTATCGAAAAGATGAGCGCTGCCCGTTGGAGTTATTATATCGAAGCAAGACGGTTTCTTTAATCCGTCTTTTCCTCTCCAAGGCTTGTTGCCGTCAAAAACAGTACGGCTTTCGCACCCGCGCCAAGAAGTAGCTTTGCGCAGGCGCTTCCCGTTGCGCCCGTCGTCATAATATCGTCGATCAACAAAATCACCTTGTTTTTACAAAGCGTTCGTTTTTTGATACGGTACGCGCCTTGCGCGTTTTGGTAACGTTGTTTTAAACCAAGCTTTTTTTGCGCACGAGTTTCTTTGTGCACCTGCATCACGCCGCAATCGAGCGGCACGGCAACCCCCTTTTGCGCAAGCACGTCTTGGAACGCTTTTGCAAGCTCTTCCGCTTGATTATAGCCCCGTTCCCGCTTGCGTTTATGCGAAATCGGCATAGGCACAATCAACGTTTCTTTGTCGTTCAACGCATACCTGCCCCACTCTTCCCGCGTTTCGCAGCGCAAAAGAAAATAGTGCGCCATTCTCTCCCCAAAATAGAAAGAGAGGCGGCGATCTCCGTTTTTTAAACGGTTAATCAGCGCAGCGGCTTTATCCTTATACACAAACGGCGAAGCGCCGTTTGTGAATTTCGGCATGTGGCTTTTGCAAGTCAAACACACGCCGTCGGCTACGGTCTTTCTGCCGCACTTGGGGCAAACAAGATCGTCATTTTTGCAAAGCTCGCCCTCGCAAGACAAGCACAGGCGTTGAGGGTAATACGTAAACAATTCCCTTTTACACGCGTCGCAAGTGTACCCGCGCTTGGAGGCGCTTTGTCGAATTTTCTCAGCAAGAAACTCAAACAGCTTCATTTTCCGCTGTCTGCTGTTTGTCCTTTTTGCGCTGATAGCGCACAAGCAGATACGCTCCGATAAGCCCTATGATAAACAACAATACGCCGAGAACGATATCCAAAGCCACGGAAGTCCCGCCATTTGCCCACGAGAGGTAGACCTCGACAATATCGCCGTTGCAGAACATAGACAAAATAGACCCAAGCGAAAGTCCCACAATCATAGAATAGGAAGTGTGCCTTGCTTTGGCGAACAGCACGGTAAGCAACTTCGAGAAAGCGAGAATCGCGCCGATAAATCCAACGCCCAACCCGATATACACAAAAAATATTTGCGGGTTCGCTTTCCAATAGGTCATACTTACGGAAGCCACTACGCTGTTAAACCAGCCCACCGCCATCAACAGCGCGCTTGCGGAAAGTCCGGGAACGATTTGCGTCAAACCGCAAAGCCCGCCGATCAGTACCGCCAAAACGGGATGATACCATTGTACGTTTGCAAACACGTCGGCGACCTTTTCACTTGCGTTGACCGTCGCCACGGCAGAAAAACAGCCGAGGGCAACGGGGATAAAAAGACCGAGCGCAAAGAGCGCTATCCGCTTTGCATTCATTTTTGCGCCTTTCAACTCGTCCGCAACGGCAGGGAATGCCCCGCTCATCAATCCCGCAAACAGCCCTACGATTGCAAAAGGAATGATATTTAAAAGCTGTTTAACGGCAATAAAACCAAGCACGACGCCAAGAAGCAATCCCAAACCAATGGGCAATAAAAAAGCAAAGCACTTTTTGAATTGCTTGAACAGATTGCCAAGCGCATACAAAAACTGATCGTACAGCTTAAAAATAATCGCCACCGTCGAACCGCTTATCCCCGGTACAATGACTGCAAGCCCGATAAAGAAACCGAGCACCGCGCTTTTGCACCAGGTTTTTTTGTTGTATTTGATCAATGCAATCTCTAAATTATCCCGTTCCATAGTCATCTCCGTTTATAATGTATGCCCCGTTTGGCGTTTTTTATAAGTAAACCTATCCATATTGTAAACGTTGCGAACAACGCGCCTAAATACCCGCCCGCAATATCCGTCAATACGTCCTTTACGTCCGCCACGCGCCCGCTTGCAAAAAGCTGTATCGTTTCGTCCGCAAGCGGCGTGACGAGTATCATTGCCAACGGAATAATGAAGAAAAACGCTCTGTCCGTATACGAGAAACAACACCAAATAAGCAACGCCCCAAGCAGAGCAAATTCCGCAAAATGCGCAATCGTGCGAATGATGCTATGCAGCTCCTCATACGCTTTGCCCGTGGCTGTCGCCACGGAAGATTCGGGCGCAACCACCCCCGCAACGTCTTGCACGGCATCTGTCACCGCCCCGCTCTGCGAGGCGGAGGCCGCTTCCGTCTGCGCGGAATTATAGAATATAAACGCATATACGCATACGCACAGCACGGTCAGCAGTATGCGGAAAAACGTTCTTTTTTTATCTGTTCTTTTTTCCATAGTATCATTATACTCCAAAACGCAAGTAAGGTCAACCTTTTCACAAGCAAATATACGGAATAAATTTTCTCCCCAAGCCCCCAAAAAACGACAAAGGCATACATTTTTCGCCCCAAGCAACGTAGTATGATAGAATACGGAGGCGGTTATGAATTACGTAAAAAAAATGTGTATCTTACGGCAGGTAAAGCAAGGCTTTTCAGGCGACGGGAAAGCCTTATCAGGCTTAATCAAGGTAGAGCAATACGGCAAAAATCTTGCCGTGGAAGTATCGATTATCAACTTCGCGCCCCTTGCTTCGGGGGAATATTATTGTCTGCTCAGCGACGGAAAAGGCAAAACGGAAATGTTGGCGCTTCGCGGCAAAAGCCTATTTAATATTCTCACCGACCTCGACGTTTCCTACGGATTTTGCGCTATTATTTGCTACGTCAAAACAGAGATCGTACCGATTGCCTACGGCATCAACGGGAACGGTTCTTACGATTGGAAAAGCATCTTAAACGCAACCCTGCCCCCTATCTTTCCTCAAAACAGAGAAGAAACGGTGGCAACTGCCGCGCCCGAATACGCGGAAGAAATAGAGGAAGCGGAGTTCTCCGAAAGCTACGACGACGAGGGGCTGGCGAAGGACAACTACTACGAGGAGGAGAAAAATGAACAAGTCGGCGTATCGGAAGCTGTCGGCAATGCACGTACTCAAAGCGCAGATACGGGCGAAAGAGAAAAAACAGGGGCTGACACTTCGAAAAATGAGAATGGTGCAAGCGTACTCCACGCGTTTACGACGGACAGCGACGGCTACTACCAATCGGTAAAAGCGGAAATCGAGGAGCTTTTCAACGCCCACCCCCGCGACGACACGTTAAAGGGCGCGTTTTCTTGCAGCGATTGGGTGCGCGTAAAAGGCAATAAAGATAAACCCGAATACCTCGTAGGCGTAGTATTCGACGGGAATAAAGCGAAATACGTTTGCTATGCGCTGTATGCGGAAAACAAAGACGCGCCGCCCGAAGAAATCAAGGACGTATGCGCGTACGTTCCCGCTTCCCCATTTAAAGGCAGCGGCGGATACTTTGTTATCTTCCAAAGCGCGGCAACAGGCGAATGTATCAAACCCCGCGCCGTATAAAAAATACCGTTTTTTTTGCAAAATACTTGACTTCGTCAATTAAAAAGCGTATACTGTAAGAAAAATCTTTCAGGTGCGTTATTATGAAGTCTGCAATATCCTTATACAGCCACTCCCGCGGAAAACGACTTGCGTTTACCGCCCTATTTGCGGCGTTGTGCCTTGTGGGTACGCTCGTTATACAAATCCCTCTGCCTTTCGGGTATTTCAACGCAGGCGACGTGTTCGTTCTGCTATCTGCGTGGTTTTTAGGTCCTTTATACGGAGCTATCGCGGCAGCGACGGGAAGCGCGCTTGCGGATATCGTAGCAGGCTATGCCTTATACGCTCCCGCGACCTTTCTCATCAAGGGTTTAGATGCACTCGTTGCATACACGGTATGCGCATTTTTAAAAAAATACATACAAAAAGAGCGCCTCGATTTTCTGCCCCGTATTCTTTCGGGTATACTCGGCGAAGCGGTAATGATACTTGGCTACTTTGCGTACGAATGTGTTTTATACGGCTTAGCAGGCGGCATAGCGACGCTTATCGGCAATGTCTTACAAGGCGTTTTCGGCATTGTCCTTGCAACCGCTCTTTTTTCCGTACTGTATTCGATAAAATCTTTACGGAATTTTCTTCACTTGGAAAACTAAATGAAAAACCCGCTCTGCGAGCGGGTTTATTTACACTTTAATACCGTAAAAGTCGGAGGAAGAAAGCTTGTCTGTCAACAACTCTGCGAAAAATGCGCGTTTTTCCTCAACGGTTGCCTTTTTAAACAGGTGTTTGAAACGAAATTTGCGGGTCTTTTGCGCATATTCGGCATAGATATTCGGAAAACGAAATTCCCCATTTACGCAAATAACGAGATGAATTTCGTACGTGCCCGAAGTTTCCCGCCAATCAAAAAAGTTTTTTCCTTTTTTAAAACGGTAGATATATACACAAGAGCTATCCCCGCCCTTTTGATAGGTATATTCAAACGTAAAACCTTTTTCTAAAAAGGGAGCGGTCAATTTTTTCACCGTTTCCGCCGATTGCACCTCGTTCATATATGCCTCCTTGAAAAAACGCCCGCCGCGCAAATGCGTAGCGGGCTGTTTTCATTACTCTAATATAGCCTTGATACGGCGTATGCCGCTTGCCGAGCTTTGTTCTTTGGCAATTTTGAAATGCCCCAGCTCGCCCGTTTTCTCTGCGTGCGGCCCGCCGCAGATTTCTTTGGAAAAATCGCCGATCGTGTACGTTTTCACGCGTTCGCCGTATTTGCTTTCAAACAAGCCCGTAAAGCCCTCCTCTTTCGCTTCCTCCAAGGAAATTTCTTTCATCACAACGGGCAAATCCGCCTTGATTACTTCATTGACCGTATCTTCCACCGCCTTAATTTCCTCGGCAGTCATAGGACGGGGGAAGTTAAAGTCGAAACGCAATCTTTCCTCCGTGATATTCGAACCTTTTTGATTGACGTCGGGAGAGAGTACCTTTTTCAGCGCGGCGTGAAGCAAGTGCGTTGCCGTATGCAAACGGGTCGTCGTTTCCTTATGGTCGGCAAGCCCGCAAGCGAATTTCTGTTCGCTACCCGCTTTACTCTTGCTTTGGTGTTCCTCGAATGCCGCGGTATAGCCCGCCATATCCACGTCTAAGCCGCGTTCTTTTGCCATTTCCGCCGTAATCTCTACGGGGAATCCGTACGTATCGTACAAATGGAACGCCTGTTTGCCGCCGATTACCTTTTCAGGCACGTAAGCAGGGTCTTTTTGGGACATAAACGCATTCTTACGCTCGATACCGTTCACACACTTTTCAAACTCTTTCAAGCCCTGTTGCAAGGTCTTATTGAACTTGGTTTCTTCCTTATTCAGCTCCTCGGCAATCTTCGCGCGGTTCATACCAAGCTCGGGATATACGTTTTCATAGTAGGCAATAAACGCTTCGGAGATTTTGGCAAGACTGCCCTCGGGCAAATCGATTTTGCGCCCGAAGCGAACGGCGCGGCGAATGATACGGCGCAGAATATAGCCTTGGTCGGTGTTGGACGGCACGATACCTTTTTCGTCGCCGAGCATAAACGTCGCCGTACGGGAATGGTCAAGCAAGACACGGAACGCCTTTGTGGTTTCCTCATCCTCGCCGTACGTTTTTCCCGTCAACTGAGAAATGACCTGAATTGCGCCCTCGAAGATATCCGTTTCATACACACTCGATTTGCCATTCAAAACGCACAATGCGCGCTCTAAACCCATACCTGTATCCACGTTTTTTTGCGAAAGCTCGGTAAACGAACCGTCCGCTTGTTTATTGAAGCGCATAAATACGTCGTTCCAAATTTCGAGGAACGCGCCGCAATTACAGTCGGGATTACACGTAGGCGAGCACTTAGGTTTGCGGATAACGAACATTTCCGTATCCGTGCCGCAAGGACCTGTCAGTCCCGCAGGACCCCACCAATTATTTTCACGGGGCATAAAATAAATATTTTCCTTTTTAATCCCCGCCTTTTCCCAAAGCGCCGCCGCCTCGTCGTCACGGGGAAGCGTTTCGTCGCCGCCGAACACGGTAACGGCGAGCTTATCCGAGGGAATCCCAAGATAGTTTTCGCCCGTCAAAAACTCGTAGCTCCAAGGAATCATTTCCTCTTTAAAATAATCACCGAGCGACCAATTCCCAAGCATCTCGAAGAACGTACAATGCCGTTCGTCGCCCACGTCGTCGATATCGCCCGTACGCACGCATTTTTGCACGTCGGTAAGACGTTTGCCCGCAGGGTGTTTTTCGCCCAACAAATAGGGCACGAGCGGGTGCATACCCGCCGTTGTGAACAGCACGGTGGGATCGTTTTCGGGAATTAAGGAAGCGGACGGAATTACTTTATGTCCTCTGTCCTTGAAAAAGTTCAAATACATTTCGCGTAAGGTTTGTCCTGTATACGTTTTCATAATCATTACCTACTTTTTAGTTTCTTTATCATTATATATGCGTCGCAACGTTTTGTCAAGTAAACGCGCGTAAATTGTGAAAAAAAGGCGTTTTTTCGTCAAAGCAACAGCGTAACAACCCAATATAAAAGCGGTATGCATACCACGGAGAGTATCGTTGTACCGAGCGTAAAAGATACGGCATGTTCGACGTCCCCGCCGTAGCTATCCGAAAAGGTTGTGGCAAGCGCCGCGGTGGGCATAGCGAACGCCACGAACGAGCCGAGCACCAAATCTTCCCCAAACGCAAACGCGCCTTTGAGCGCGAACGCCAACGCCACGGCAAGCGTGGGTACGACAATCAATTTAAGCGCCGAAACAAAATACGTCTTCCAAGAAGTAAACATAGGCAAAAGTTTGACCCCACCCAACTTCATACCCAAAATCAGCATAGACAGCGGCGTGACGACACTACCCAAATACCCCGCGTACGTAGAAATTTCGGGCACGTATTTTTGTACGCCGACAAGATTTAAAATAAGTCCGATAATAAACGCAATCAAAACGGGGTTAAGCAACGCCTTTTTCACGCTGACGGTCGATTTATCCCCGGAGATCATAAACACGCCCACGGTATACATCACGGCGTTGTTGATAATATTGACGATAATAACGAACGTCAGTACGAGCGGTCTATCGGGAAACACCGCCATTGTAAGCGGAATCCCCAAGAACCCGTTATTCCCGAACACGGCGCAAAATCGCATAATACCACGGGTCTTTTCGTCCTTTTCCATTGCCGTAACGGGCTTGGACAAAAAGATACACAAAAACGTATACCCTATGCCTATCGCCGCCGCCAGCAATACAACCTTTAACAAATCCCCGCCGAACGACACGTCCAACGTGCTATTCAAAATCAGAAAGGGCATACCCACGTACAAAAGCACCTTAGATAAGACGCCCGATTGTCCGCCCTCCAAAATTTTCGTTTTTACCAAAATTACGCCCGGAACGGCAAGCAACACGAACACGATTACGTTCCGAAGCATAGTTTCCAACGCACCCATATTTTGTGCTCCTTAATTCTTGATAAGCTCGTAACCCGTTTTACTGTCCTTAACGGAATACCCGAGGGCAGCAAGCTTATCCCTAAGCTCGTCACTCTTCGCCCAATCGCGGTTTTGGCGCGCCGCAAAGCGTTCCTTTGCAATCGCATCCACCTCTGCGGGGATAGCGGAAACGTTCTTTTCGTCGTACCACGCAAGGTATTCCTTTGCGCTCTTTTTGAACAAGCCCAAAAGCGAATACGTTTTGCGAATTTGCACCGCATACGCAAGCGCAACGATCAACTCGCCCGTCTTGCAAGCGGTAAGGAGCTTTTTCATTTCCTTGAAATACCCAAACAAATTGGAGAGCGCAAGCGCGGTATTGAAATCGTCGTCCATACAAGCGTTAAACTCGTCGTCAACCTTTTTTGCGCAAGCTTCCGCCCTTGCGGCATCCTCGCCCTCTATGGTCAATTCCTTGCCACGGAACTGCTCCATTACCGTATCGACGGTGGCAAGAAGCGCGTAAAATTCCCGCAGGTGCTTTTCCGCTTCGGGGAACAGATCGTCCGTGATATTGATATCGTTGCGGTAGTTGGTTTGGAGCAGGGCAAACTTGATCGCCTCGTCCGAATATTTTTCAAGCAGGTCAGCAAGAAGCAAGCTATTCCCAAGCGATTTGCTCATCTTCTGCCCGTTGACCTTAATCAACCCGTTATGCGTCCAATATTTGACGAACTGCTTGCCCGTCAACGCTTCCGTTTGCGCAATTTCGTTTTCGTGGTGCGGGAAAATGAGGTCGCGCCCGCCGCCGTGAATATCGATTTGTTCCCCAAACGCCGCGCGGTTCATTGCCGAACACTCGATATGCCAGCCCGGTCTGCCCTGTCCCCAAGGCGATTCCCAGAAAATCTCGCCCGGCTTCGCACTCTTCCAAAGCGCAAAATCGTATGCATTCTTTTTCTCGTCGTCGTTATCCACACGTACGCCGTCAAGCGCATCCTCGACGTTGCGATTGGACAGCTTGCCATACCCCTTAAAACTCTCCACGTCGAAATACACGTCCCCGTTCTTGGTGGGATATGCGTGTCCCTTTTCTATCAAGGCGGAAATGAAATCCATAATATTTTCGATATTTTCCGTCGCTTTGAGCCATACGTCGGGGTCGTCCACGTCGAATTTTTCCATAATGGCGTTGATGTTCTCTATCATTTTTTTCGCATATTCGTCCGCGGGAATACCCGTTTCGGCAGACTTGGCGATAATTTTATCGTCTACGTCCGTATAATTGCGGGCATAGGTGACGGCATATCCCGATTTTTTGAGATATTTCCGCATAATGTCGTAAATGAGCGCTTGATATCCGTGCCCGATATGCGCCTCGCCCGACACGGTGATACCGCAAGCGTACATTTTCACGTTATTCCCCTCCAAGGGAATAAATTCTTCCTTTCTCTTTGTCAGCGAATTATAAATTTTCATTGTTTTTCTCCTTTTTTCCGCTTCTTTTTTCTTCGGCGATACGCGCCGCTTCCTTTGCCGCCTCTTCCTTGCGCTGTTTCTCCTCTTCGGATATCTCGACGTTGAGCGCCTTGACGGCAATAATGCCGTGGTGCGTTTGCTCCTCTTCGGGGGTACGGATACGCACGATACGCCCGGGCACGCCCACCACAGTTGCGTACGGCGGCACTTCCTTTAAAACAACCGCCCCCGCGCCGATCTTCGCGCCCTTACCCACGGTAAAGCCGCCAAGTACTTTCGCGCCCGCTGAAAGCGTGACGTTTTCCGTAATGGTCGGGTGGCGTTTGCCGTGTTCCTTGCCCGTACCGCCGAGCGTTACGCCCTGATAAATGACCGTGCCTTTATGCACCTCGGCAGTTTCGCCGATTACCACGCCCGAACCGTGGTCAATAAAGACACCCCCCTCGATCTTGGCGGCGGGATGAATTTCAATCCCCGTAAAAAACCGACCGAGTTGACTGATGATACGCGCCAATAATTTCAATTTTATTTTGTGGAAGAAATACGCCACACGGTGCCAAGACAATGCGTGCACGCCCGAATACGTGAGCCATATCTCAAACGCATTTCGCGCCGCGGGGTCGTTGTTCTTTGCCGCTTTGATATCCTCCCGCAGGTTTTTAAACCACATACGTTTTACCCTCCTTTACAACCGCAACGCAACGCCTTGCGGTTCGATAAAAAAATCACCCTTATACATTGTATAAAGGCGATTTTGTCCGCTGTTCCACTTTATTTCGGAAAATTCAAAAATTTTCCCTCGTTTTGCCCGATAACGGTGGCTGCCGCGGGGGATTGGCCCGACCTCAAACGCAAAAGCGCACTTTCACTCTTTCCTCCGCCCGCTACGCTTTCAGCCCATGGCATAGCTCTCTGGTTACGACGGCAAATATAAGCTACTCTTCCTTTGCTCGGCTATTCAATTTTTTTCATTATACCATATCGGAAGCGGAAAACGCAAGCGTTTCCACACCGTTTTTACAATTTTTACGCTTCCTGTTTGATAAACAGGTTGGTCACGTTATATTCTTTAAACGCCGCCTCAATCATAGGACGATTGAATACCTTTTGCCCGATTAAATAGGAGATTACAACGTCCTTTTCAAAGGTATAATCAAATTCGTACCCGCATACAAGAAGCAAATTTTCCGTGTCTTCCATATTGAAATGCGCCGTCAGCGCAAGAGATAAAAGAAGGTTTTTGGTGGGCATAAAATTGCCTTTGCATATTGCCGTCCAAATCTCCTTGTCAATCGAAAGCGATTCCCCCGCTTCTTCGTCGGACAGATTATACTTCGCTTTTACCGCCTGAAACCATTTCACAAACCCGTAGCGGGAATGTTTATTTTTAATCCGCGCAAAAAAACCGAGCGCACGAAACGAGAAAGAAAAAGTCTTGTCACCAAGCTGTTTTTTCAGCGTTTGCAACAGCTCCGTTTTCTGTTCCTGTAAAGCAAGACGCATGGTGTTTGCAGGCAGGGTGTACGCGTACGTTCTGCCGTCCTCCCGCACCTCGGAGGTTTGCATTTTGGGCATACGGTAGCCGGGCAACACACACAGCTTATCGTAATTTGCGTATTTTTCGCAAAAATAATCATCTAAATCGGCGATAAAATCAAACATAACCTTTCTCCGTTGTTTTTCCGTTTCATTATAGCACACTCGGACTAAAATCGCAAGCATTTATGCCACCGCTAAAATGAAAATAATTCACGGAAACTGAGAAAAATTTGTGAGAAACAGAAAAAAATTAACATTTTTCCGTGCATTTGCTTGCCTTTTTAACAAAATTATGGTACATTGTTAATAATGAAACGTAAGGAGAAAATTTTGCAATGAAAAGAGACCGTATATCCAAAATCGCAGAACTTATCGATAAGCGCGGCAAGCTCTCTCTTCGTCAGTTAGGCGAATATTTCCCCCGCGTGTCGCAAATGACTTTGCGGCGCGACCTGTTTCTTTTGGAAGAAGAGGGAAAGATTATTCGTGTACGCGGCGGCGCAATGTCGGTAAAAGACGTCCAAAAAACCTCGGGCGTACCGTACACGAAAAAGACCGCTATCTACACAGACGAAAAAATTGAGATTGCGCAAAAGGCGGGCAGCCTGATCGACGCGAACACCTCCATTTTCCTCGACGCCGGTTCAACCGCGCTGTATCTTGCCAAAGAAATGCCGGACATTCCCTGTACGGTATTCACCAACGGACTTGCCGTTGCCACGGAGCTTTGTAAAAAGCAAAACGTAGCAGTCAATCTGCTCGGCGGTCCGCTTCTGAAAGAAAATCTTTCCACCGTACCCTCTCCCTCCTCCGTATACTTTACGGATAATAAAGATACGAATATTGAGTTGGCAATTATCTCTTCCCCCGCCTACACACCCGAAAACGGGTTTTCGTGCGCTTCACAGGTGGAAGCGGACTTGTTGCGAATAATGTGCAAGAAAGCAAAATTTACGTATATGATGCTCGACAGTTCCAAGATTGGTAAAATCAAACCGTACACGTTCGCCCGCGCGGAGGATATCCACGTGTTGATCACAGACGACGCGTTCCCCGAAGCGCTCAAAAACCAATTTAAAGAAAAAAATATCGTGGTTATGTAAGTTCCGCCGCCGCTTGAAAAGCGGCGGCTTTTCTTTCCTCTTTTACGAATTATCGTTGCGGAGCTGAAAATCCATAAACTCGAACGTAAGCCATACGCCTGTTTTAAAGCCGTTGCTATACACCCGCTCTTGTTCCAAATCGAAATACGCCACCGTCGCTGCGTCAAACTCTTGATACAGCTCCCTTTGCCCGTCCGTAAACGTAGCCGCAAATTTTTTATAACACGCAGTCATCTGTCGGTACTCCTCTGTTTCCCGTAACGCCTTTACGTACCGTTCCGATTCGTTCAGAAAACCATAATATAAATGACGTAAAATGTGTTTCATAAAAACTCCTTTAAAAAATTTTATATATAGGCATAGCCTAATAATATCATAGGCAATGCCTATATGTCAAGCAATTTTTAGGCAGTTCCTATATAATTATTAAAAATACCGAAACGAGGTACGTATATGCCGATAACCTTAAACGAAATCCGAGAACAACTCATACAAGCAATAGAATACAGCGGATTAAAAAAGACGGAAATCGCCCAACGCTTAGGCATAGCGCAACCTACTTTGTCGCAATATTTGTCGGGACGGGCAATGCCTGCGCTCGATACGTTTGCAAACCTTTGTCGTATTTTGGATTTGGATGCAAACGAAATACTTTGCCTAAAAAACACCAAACCCAATTCGTAAAATCAGTATACCACAAAGTTTCTCCCATTACGTAACTTATCAAAATCTTGATAAATGCAAAACAATACGCCCCAAAAGTTTCACAACTTTTGGGGCGTATTGTTTTTAGGAAATATTCAGTCGGATATTTTGCAAGGCGTTTTTTTCAAGACGGGAAACTTGGGCTTGGGAAATGCCCACTTCTTCGGAAATTTCCGTTTGCGTTTTTCCCTCATAGTAGCGCAAAAACAGAATCTTCTTCTCCCGCTCCCCCAACTTTTCAATCGCCTCGCCGAGAGCTACGTGCTCCGTCCAAATTTCGTCCGTGTTCTTCTCGTCGCAAAGCTGATCCATAAGCAAAAGCGTATCACCCGCCTTATTATAAACAGGCTCGTAGATTGAAACGGGATCGGAAATGGCGTCAAGCGCGTACACCACCTCACGCTGCGCAACCTTTAATTCCTCTGCGATACGGGCAATTGTTGCCTCCTCGTCCTTTTCTTCTATGGCTTCCCTTGCTTTCAAAACTTTATACGCCATATCCCGAATGGAACGGGAAACACGCAAGGAATTGCCGTCCCGAAGATACCGCTTTATCTCGCCGATAATCATAGGTACGGCATACGTTGAAAATTTAACACCCACGTTTAAATCAAAGCCGTCAATCGCCTTGATAAGTCCTACGCAACCCGCTTGAAACACGTCGTCTGCGCCCAAATTTTTGATACGGAAACGTTTGACGAGGGATAAAACGAGCCGCATATTTCCCACGATAAACTTATCGCGCGCCTCCTTATCCCCATTTTTGAGCTTTCGCATCAGTTCTTCGTTTTCCTTTGCGGAAAGACGGGGCAACCCCGCCGTATCCACACCGCAAATTTCCACTTTATGCATAGCTTGAAGCACCTCCTTTGCTATGTACGCAAGGGGAGATACGTTGAGTATGCGCAAAACAAAAATTTTTTATACGCCGAAAAACACGCAGCAACCAAGCTCCCCCGTCACCGCTCGCAACTGCTTACCGACGCAATAAAGCGGTATCAAGAGGAAAAAAGCGAAGCTATGTTCGCTTCGCTCTTCGTTATTTTATAAAATTCTTCATTGCAAGGAACGTTTCTTCGGAAACAAGGTGTTCCATATTGCACGCGTCCTCTTCCGCCTTGACGGCAGACACGCCGAGCTTTTGCAAGAAATCTCGGATAATGCAATGCTTTTCGTATACTTTGCCTGCGTATCGCTTGCCCTCCTCGGTCAGATACAAATGTTTTCCGTCCTCGTAAACGTATCCCTTTTCGACAAGCAATTTTATCGCCTTATTGACGGCGGGTTGTGAAACGTTCATTTTTTTTGCCACGTCGATACGGTGAATAATCTCTTGCTCGAACCCAAGCGTCAAAATACATTCCAAATAATCTTCCGCCGATTGATTGTGTTTCGTATACGTCATAATTCCCCCCAAACGGTATTTTGGCAATTTATTTGATAACGCCTTTCTTCAAAATAATATTTGCATATACCGCGCCCTCGCCCGTGGCAATGACGGCATAAGCATTTTTCGCGCGTTCGTAGAATGCAAAACGTTCCAAATTCCCCGCGCGCAGGTTATCGTCCCGTTTTTTCGCTACGGCGAAATACTCATCCCAAATCGTGGGCGTAGGGTCGCCTGCTACCG
This sequence comes from Clostridia bacterium, assembly GCA_017463145.1. GTDB lineage: Bacteria > Bacillota > Clostridia > Christensenellales > Borkfalkiaceae > Scatosoma. The sequence goes on along the minus strand of JAFTPR010000003.1, from coordinate 18,158 downwards.
TTTGCATAAGCAAGAAGTTTTCCTGTACGTATGTGTCGAGCGGAATTAAAGACAACACCGCGTCCAACATTTCCACGCCGCCGATTCCGTCTGCGCGGATTACTCTTTTGCCGTAATTCTCACTCGGAAAATTGCCATCGGCGATAACGATTTCGTCGCCGTGACCCATTTCACTTAAAATTTTCAAAAGCTGCGGAGAAACTATTTTAGGAATACCCTTTAACATTTTTTATCCTTACCTTTTTATAATTTCGTTATACAACTCCTCTGCATACAGAGCGTGTCCTGCGGTATTGAGAAACAAATCTCTATCACATTGCGATAGCCTTTCAACACGTATCCAAAAGCGGTTTTCTCCTCGGTTGTTTTACGTCGTAAAACGCTCCGTCTGTCTATACCGTAACCAATCGCATGCATCTATCTTCCGTCACGCTTGTTCCATACGCTACTTTTATTATACAATATTCCCACAAAAATAGCAAGCCCCGAAAAGCAAAAAACGCAAGAAACTCAATAAAATGCCAGAATAATAAAAAATGCCGACCGCAGTCGGCATTTTTCTGTTTTTTTCGTTTACTCTGCTTTAATCGCTGCAACGGGGCATCCGTCTTCGCAAGCACCGCAATCCACACATTCGTCGTTGATTACGTAGATACCGTTTTCACCGAGAGAAATCGCTCCTACGGGGCAGGTGTCCGCGCAAGCGCCGCAAGCAATACATTCGTCCGTAATTAAGTGTGCCATTTTTTTACCTCCGAGTTCGTTACTTTCTACATTATAACACATTTTCTTGAAATAGTAAAGAGCTTGGCGGGGAATTTTCACCATTTTTACCGAAAAATTTTGGTTACTGAAACTCGCCGTTCCCCAAAACGGCTTTTCCTCTACCGCCGCTTGGTTGTATCTTTAATATTGACGGAGCGTTTCTACCGTTTGCACAAACTGTCTTGCCGCCCGTACAACCTCCTCTTCCGTATTGTTTTTGCCGAAACTTATCCGAACGCTTTGCTTTGCCTGTTCTTCCGTCAACCCCATTGCCGTAAGCACGTGGCTGGGTTTTACGGACGCGCTGGCACACGCCGATCCTGCCGCAAATCCTACGCCCTGCAAGTCCATTTTATACAAAAGCGCCGTATTTTCAACGCCTTCTATACGTAAATTGAGCACGGAAGCAAGCGCATTTGCACGCTCGCCGTTTGGCGTAATCCCCGAAAGGACGGATATTTCCCGCAGGAATAAATCCGAAAGCTTGCGCAGTTTTTCTTCCGTTTGAGACATTTCCTCTCGCGCGAGTTTATACGCCGTTGCAAGCGCGACGATATTTGCCACGTTGAGCGTACCGCCCCGCATGCCCCGTTCCTGTTCGCCACCGCCCACGAGCTTATCAACCTTTACGCCGTTTTTGATATACAACGCGCCTACGCCTTTTGCTCCGTAAAACTTATGCGCAGAAAAAGACAGCAGATCCACGTTCCATTCTTTTACGCGGATTGGCATATGGGGCGCGGCTTGTACCGCATCCGTAAAAAACAGCGCGCCAACCGCGTGGGCTAACTCTGCTGCTTCCTTTACAGGCTGTATAACGCCCGTTTCGTTATTTACCGCCATAATCCCGACAAGCGCGGTATTGTCATCAACGGCTGTTTTAAGTCTTTCAAGCGAAATGCGCCCGCTTTCGTCCACAGGGAGATATACGACGTCAAACCCCTCTTTTGCAAGCGTTTCGCCCGCAAAAAGTACGGCGTGATGCTCGATAGCGGACAGGATTACCTTGGTTCTGTCCTCTTTGCGCTTTGCCCGCGCACCGCCGAGTACGGCAAAATTATCGCTCTCCGTACCCCCCGAAGTAAAATATATCTCGTTTTTTCTTGCGCCAATCAGCGCCGCAACCGTATCGCGCGCCTCGTCTACGGCGTTCATTGCCTTACGCCCCACGGCATGGGGAGAATCTGCATTGCCGAACACGTCTGTCAAATACGGCAACATAGCCTCCAAAACCCGTTTATCCAGCGGCGTCGTTGCCGCATTGTCCAAATAAATATACGCTTTCATATCCATTCTATTATATACGCTTTTTTCCGCTTTGTCAAGCCGCCGCGCTCGGAAATATCCTTACGGCTTATCTTTATTTGAAAAAAAATTACTATTTTTGAAATTTTTTTACATAAAACACTTGAAATCCTCGACGAAATATATTATAATAAGTAAAATCCCTCGCGGAGCTATGCGCGCAAAGCAGTTTTGCGGGGAGCACTACATTTTTTTAGGGGGTTCTATTATGAACAATCAAGGAGAAAACATTCGCAACATTGCCATCGTGGGTCATAGCGGCGAGGGTAAAACCACGCTCGCAGAAGCTATGCTGTTCAACGGCGGCGCAATCGACAGACAGGGTAAAGTCCTCGACGGATCAACCGTTTCCGACTATGACGAGCTTGAAAAATCCAAGAAAATGTCTATTTACACGTCCGTTTCACACCTTACCTGGAAAGGCGTTAAGGTGAACGTACTCGATTTACCCGGGTACTACGATTTCGAGGGCGAACGCAACCAAGGGCTTAGAGCGGCAGGCGGTGCGTGTCTTGTAATCGGCGCAAACGGCGTACTGCCGATCGGCGCGGAATCTATCGTAGATTATTGCTTGAAGCTGGGCAAACCGCTGATTATTTTCATCAACGGTATGGATAAAGACAACGCCGATTACCTTGGCACGGTGAACGCGCTCCTTCAAAAATATGCGGGTAAAATCGCGCCTATTCAAATCCCCATTATGGAAGGTGGGAAGATGCAAGGCTGTATCAACGCTTTGCAGGAAAAAGCGTACCTGTTCAAGGAAGGCGGACCGCAGGAAATTCCTATCCCCGAGGATATGAAAGAGCAGGTTGCGCAAATGCAGGCAAGCCTTATGGAAACAGCGGCGGAAAACGACGAGTTCCTGCTCGATAAATACTTTGAATCGGGCGAGCTGACGAGAGAAGAAACCATTCACGGCATACGCCTTGGTATCGCTTCCGTCAATACCATTCCCGTAATGGCAGGCTCGGCACTCCAAAACAGAGGCGTTATCAACCTGTTGAACGAAATCGTAACGTATATGCCCCAAGCGAGAGAACGCCTCAACACACTTGCGGAAGATATCGCGAACGATAAAGTCATTTCCGTACGCACAGATGCAGACGCGCCGTTTGCGGGGCAAGTGTTCAAGACGGTAATTGACCCCTATTCGGGCAAACTTTCCTATATCAAGAGCTTCCGCGGCGTTTTGAAGAGCGGTTCTACGCTTTGGAACGCAAACACGGAATGTGAAGAACGCATTGGGCAAGTATATCTGCTTCGCGGCAAGAAGATGGAACCCGTAGATGCTTTGGAAGCGGGCGATATCGGCGCGGTGAATAAGCTTGGAAACACCAACACGGGCGACACGCTTTGCGACCCTGTGCAAAAGATTCGCTTTACCCCTATCCACTTCCCCAAACCCAACCTGTTTATGGCGGTTACGGCAGAGAAGAAGGGCGAAGAAGACAAAGTGTTTGCAGGGCTTGCCAAACTCCGCGAAGAGGATTACACGTTCTCCGTCGAAAAGAATGCGGAAACGGGCGAAATTCTACTCGGCGGGCAAGGCGATATTCAGCTAGAAATCCTTGTGAAAAAGGTCAAATCCCGTTACGGCGTGGATATGAAGCTGGCAGAACCCAAAGTATCGTACCGTGAAACCATTCGCGGCAGCGCGGACGCAGAAGGCAAGCACAAGAAACAGTCGGGCGGGCACGGTCAGTACGGACATTGTAAAATCCGCTTCTCGCCTTGTGAAGAAGATTTTGTGTTTGAAGAAGAAGTAGTCGGCGGCGCAGTACCCAAAAACTACTTCCCTGCCGTTGAAAAAGGGCTTAGAGAATGTATGGAACACGGACCTTTGGCAGGCTATCCCGTTGTGGGCGTAAAAGCCGTACTTTACGACGGAAGCTATCACGACGTAGACTCCAACGAATTGTCCTTCAAAATGGCTGCTTCGATTGCGTTCAAGGAAGGCTTGAAAAATGCCAACCCCGTATTGATGGAACCTATCCACAGGCTTAAAATCATTATCCCCGCCGATTACCTCGGCGACGTCATGGGCGACATCAGCAAACGCCGCGGTCGCATTATGGGTACGGACACGGAGGGTGCTAACTCAATCGTGACGGCAGAAGTTCCTCTTGCGGAAATCAAGACGTATACAATGGAACTGCGTTCGCTTACGCGCGGCAGCGGTAAGTTCGTATCCGAATTCCTTGCGTACGAGGACGTTCCTTTCGAGCTTGTGAAAAAGATCATAGCGGAAGCGCAGAAAGAATAATTCTTTCCCGCTTTGAAACCTGCCCTTCGGACACCCCCTCCGAAGGGCAATTTTTTCCGTTATTCGCTTGCAAAAGCGGACGGTTTATGGTATACTGTATTTATGAAATACGATTACGTGGCTATCTATGAAAAAAATGCCGAGCGTTTGAAAGGCAAGGAAAAACTGTTGCGCTTTATCCGACTTTTTAACAAGCTTGCAACGGCGCTCTTTTTCGTCGCTTACGCCGTGTTTGTCGGCGTAGCAGTCTTTAAGGACTACCCCGCAAAACAGCTTATCGGCATACTCGGCGCGCCGGCGTTGTGCCTGTTTCTCGTGACCGTTTTGCGCTATGCGATCAACCGCCCCCGCCCGTACAGCGAACAAGGCGCAGGGATTACCCCTCTCCACGAGAAAAAAGCACTTGATAAATCTTTCCCAAGCCGTCACGTCGCTTCGGCGTTCGTGATTGCAACCACGCTCTTGCCGTACGCCGTTTGGGCGGGCGCGCCCCTGCTTGCGATAGGGTTTGCGCTTGCGTATATCCGCTTTGCGCTCGGCTTGCACTATCCCACCGACCTTGTGGGCGGGGCTGTTTTGGGCATTTTGTGCGGAGCAGTGAATTTCTTTTTGTAACAAGCAAAAAATTAGATAAAAAAGACAGGCAGTTTGTGCTTTCCCCACAAAAACTACCTGTCTTTTTGTTGTGACAGAGCCTGTATTTATACTAGGCTTGTTTTATTTAAGACTACGTTGGATACTGCGCCCAAACCGACCGCAAACGCCGCACCGCCCACAAGGCAAAGCACTACGTTGACGAACGTGGAATCGAGCGGAGTGACCATAGGGATCATGGTGAAAAACAGCATACCGATTCCGAGCGAGAGAAGCACGGAAAGCCACGTTTTTTGCTTGGCAATGACGCTTGCAAGCACCCCCACGGCAACGAATACCGTACTTAAAAAGATTTTTGCAAGCATACACGACACGACATTCCCAAGAACAAATCCCGACATGGCAAACGGGAGCTTTGCTACGCCGCCGCCGAGCAATGCGCCAAGTAAAAACGCTGTAAAAATAACCGCCGAAGCCACAAAACCGACCAAGGTCTTGGAGATTACGTAATCCGTTTTCTTTGCGCGGACGGTGAACAGGTTTTTCGCATACCCGCTTGTGAAATCCGACGTAGTGAAAATGCAAACGAATACGGCTACGGCAAAGTACATCATATTGATATTGCACATACTTACCAAGTCCATTTGCATTGCGGCTTCGCCGCCCGAAGCGTTACTTACCGCGCCGAGGATTTGCCAAACGTTGTCAAAGCCCTGTATTTCCGTTTCCACGCCCGTTTGCGGGTTGACGGAAACAGAGCCGTCCATCATAGTTGTCATCACGAGAATCAGGATAGGCACAACGAATGCAATCCCCACCATAATATAGAAAAACGGAATGGTGAACATTCTGCGAAAATCTACGTACAACATACTTTTCAAGCGTTTTACAAATCCGCTTTTTTTCGATTTGACTATCATCTTACCGTTCCCTCCTTTTCCCGCATAAGGTCGATATAATATTCCTCTAACCCAATTTTGTCCGTTTTGATCTCGTTGACGAGAATACCGTTTTCGTAAAGAAACGCGACGATTGTTTCGGGCTTGGTGTTATCGTACACACGCAAATAGCCCCTTTCGTCCTCCTCCACACGGGAATATTTACAGCCGAGCAACATTTTCGTCCTTGCCATATCTTTCGTTTGCAACGCCACGTACGTACGGCAGCTTGTTTCCAACTCCTCCGCCGTCATTTCCTTAATCATTTTACCGCCGCGGACAATGCCGTAATGCGTGGCAATCTTTTCCAGCTCGCCCAAAATATGCGAAGAAACAAGCACGGTACAGCCTTGATTTGCAAGCCCCGTCAGCGTTTCCCGCATAATGCGCATACCGTCTGCATCCAGACCGTTGATCGGCTCGTCTAAAACAAGCAGAGCGGGCTTGCCGAGAAGCGCCATGGCGATACCGATACGCTGTTTCATACCCAGCGAACAGTTTTTGAATTTATTGCCTGCCGCGCCCTCCATTCTCACCGTCTGCAAAACCTTTCTTACTTCTTCTTCCGCATTTTCTATGCCAAGATTCGCCGCTTGGAGCATTAAGTTGTTCCATACGCTGTAATTGGGAAAACAGCCGGGGGCTTCAATCAACACGCCTATCTTTTCACGGACGTCTGCATCCGTGTAATCCTTACCGAACAATTTGACCGCGCCGCCGCTTGGACGGATCAGTCCGCAAATAATTTTTTCCGTGGTGGACTTACCACTCCCGTTTTCGCCGATAAAACCGTAGATACTGCCGACGGGGACGGTCATTTCCAAGCCTTTGAGCGCTTGCTTTTCGCCAAAGTTTTTCGTTAAATTTTTAATTTCTATTGCGTTCATTTGCTTCTCCTCAATACACGTCGCTGTTTTCCAAAAGGAGCGTACCGAGCACGTTATACGCGCACGCCCAAGCAACGGACACTACCAAGCATATCACCACGTTCAGCAGGCTGCTCGAAAGGCAAGCATATACGGAAGCGCCGTACAAAAACACGTTCAAAATTGGGGTATTCCCCACAATCGAGCCGATACCGATTACCAAAATCCCCGTTCCGAAAAAGAAGGACGAGGCAATCGAGATTCCGAAATACCGTTTGAAAATAACGTTTAAAAAGGTGTATAGACTTGCCCAGCCCAAGCTCATAACCATTTTACCCAAAATAGCGCAAAGCAGATTACCCACGTTCACCGCAAAGGAGGTTTGCGTAAGCGCGCCCGCTATAATCGCACCGAAAAGGTAGGTTATACACATACACGCCATAGCAAAAGCGCAGGTCAATGATTTCGAGAGCATATAGTCCTGCTTTTTGGCGTGCGTCGTGAAAAGCTGTTTTACGTACCCACTCTTATAGTCGTGCCCGATAAAGACAGACACCATAATACCGCCGAAAATGAACACCATATTCATATTCGCGTATTTTTCAATCCCCTCGAAGCCGTAAATAGGCGTGTTTGCCGCAATCGCCTGCCAAACGTTCGTAAACAGGGGCGTTGCAGGTTCGCCGTTCGGACCTGCCATACCTGTCATAGCAATCAGCATTGCGGGAATGATTGCCGCAATACCCAAGAAAATATAGAAAAGCGGCGTGTGGAACAGACGGTAAAAGTCTACGCCCAACATGCCTTTGAGCCTTTTGGTAAAGCTCGGCGCTTCAAATTGCAAATCGCGGGAAGTATCCATATCACACACCCTCCTTTCGGCCCATCAGCTCAATATAATACTCCTCTAAGCCGATTTTATTTTTCTTGATTTCACAAACGGCGTGTCCGTTTTGGAGCAAGTACTCCACAATACTCTCCGTATCGTCCACGTCGTATACGCGTAAATACCCGTCCTCCATACGCACGCTTTGGAATTTTTCTTTTAAATCCCGTTCAGCGGAAAGCATATCCGCTGTTTTAACGGACGTGAACACACGGGCACGCGCTTCCATTTCCTTGGCGCTTAACTCCTGTATCATTTTGCCTTGACGGATAATCCCGTAATGGGTAGCGATTTTTTCCAGCTCGCCCAAAATATGCGAGGAGATGAGTACCGTGCAGCCGTAGTTTTTCGTGATATCGACAAGAATTTCGCGCATAATGCGCATACCGTCCGTATCCAAACCGTTAATCGGCTCGTCTAAAATCAACAGCGCGGGGTCACCCAAAAGCGCCATTGCAATACCGATACGCTGTTTCATACCCAACGAACAGCTTTTAAATTTAATATGGGCAGAATCCTCCATACGCACGATTTTGAGCACCCGCGCAATCTCCTCGTCACGGTTTTCTATCCCCAAATTGATTGCCTGCATCATCAAATTTTGATACACACTCGATCCCGGAAAACAACCCGCATTTTCAATCAACGCGCCTACGCGGACACGCACACCGGCGTCGGTGTAGTCTTTCCCAAACAGCTTTATCTTGCCGCAGTCGGGAACAAGATGTCCGCAAATGAGCTTTTCCGTAGTGGACTTACCGCTGCCGTTTTCGCCGATAAACCCGTAAATACTGCCTACGGGAACGGTCATATGCAAACCGTTTACCGCGTACATACCGCGAAAGCTTTTCGACAAGCCCCGAATTTCAATAGCGTTCATTCTACGCCTCCTTTTTTCTTTTATTGTACGTCGCCCGTATTTTTTTCTTGTTAAAAAGATGTTGCGGAATTGTAAAAGTACAAAAAAAAGCGGAGCACGCTCCGCTTTTGTGGTTTATTCCGTTATCACGTCCATTGCAAGAAGCGCGTCCGCAAGAAGCGCAAACCGTTGGGGGGACAACGTTTCTCCTCTCGCCTTTTCGTCAATACCCGCTTGCGCCATAACGTTTTTTGCCGTTTCTCGGTTGATTTTGAAAAAGTTGACGAGATTGTTTTCCAACGTTTTTCGCCGATTTAAAAACGCGCATTTAACCGTTTGGCGGTACGCCTTTTCGCTTTTCACCTCGACCCTGCCCCGCTGAAATTCGATTTTCACCACCGCCGAATCAACGTTGGGACGAGGCATAAACATTGTACGGGGAACACGTTTTATAATCTTTGCAACACCCTTTAAAGCAATGCCCGCCGTAATTGCCCCGTATTCGGGCGTGTCCTCTTTTGCGCAGAACCGCTCGGCGACTTCCTCCTGCACCATAATCGAAATTCCGTCGCAATACTCGCTATCTTCCAACAACTTCGTAACAAGCGGTGTCGTGATATAATAAGGTAAATTAGCAACAACGGTATACCGCCCGATTTCCTGTTCAAAAGCCGCAAGATCGAGCTTATTAAAATCACGGAAAATGACTTCGACGTTCTCGCACCCCGCAAGCGTTTCCGCAAGTACGGGTTGCAAATCTTTGTCGACGTCGAACGCATACACCTTTTTGGCTCGCCTTGCAATCGCCCTTGTAAGCGTTCCCGCGCCGCAACCGATCTCCACCACCGTCGTTTCTTCCGTCACACCCGAGGCGGCGACGATAGAATCGAGCAGGTTGGTATCGGACAAAAAGTTTTGTCCGAATTGTTTTTTGAATTTGAAACCGTGCCTTTCAAGAATATCTCTTAATTCACTCATAACCGTCCCATTAAGAATCCGTTATATAACTGCGGATATACAGGGGAACACGTACGCTTTCGGCAAGGCGTTTGCATGCCTCCACTTCCTCTTCCCCGATACAATCTACAATCGAAAACCGACAGTTTACGCCGTTTTTCTTGCAAAGCTTTGCAAATTCCAAAATAGCGGGAAACGCCGCTTCGCCAAACTGAGAACGGCAAATCGGTTGATACTTTTCCGTACACGAAGCGTTCAGCGAAATATTCACAAGGTCAATTTTGCCTTTCAAATCCTCCGTGATATCCCGTTTATTGATGAGGTTGCCCTGCCCGTTGGTATTCAAGCGCGTGGGCAAGCCCTTGGAATGGAAAAAGTCGCACAAAGCCACCATTTCCGCCACCTTATACGTCGGTTCTCCAAAACCGCAGAACACCGCTTCTTTGTATTTGGACAAGTCCCCGAAAGCATTTACCGCCGCAATGACTTTTTCTACCGTCGGATCGCCGTGACGAAGCCAAAGATGATTGCCGTAATACGTCGTACGTTCGTTCCGAACACAGAAATCGCAACCGTTGGAGCATTTGTTCGTCAAATTCAAATATAAATTGCCGTCCAAAATATACACATACGTATCCTTGCGATTTTCGTCCTTTTGGACGTTGTTTTGCTTATTGCCGCCCCCTTGGTTTTTCTGTTTTTGCTTCTTTTCGCCGCGAGGCTGATTTTGTTGCTGGGGTTGTTTGGGCTGTTGCGCCTGTTTTTGCGACTGCGCCTGCTTTTCCGCTTGCGGCTGTTGGCGGTTTTGGTTATTCTGATTGTTTTGGTTGTTGGGATTGTTTCCGTTTCCACCGCCCTTGCCGTGTTTGCGGCGTCTTTTTCTGCCGCCTTGACCTTGGGTTTGTTCGCCTTGTTTAATATCTTCCATTTTACTACCTTTCTTTACAGCTTCTTAAACAGCCGTTTTGCGTTTTCTTGTATTTGCGCTTGCATTTGTTCTTCCGTCGTTTCCTTTAACGCCGCCATTGTACGCACCGCATACACCACGTTTTTCGGTTGATTGGGAAACTCCCCTCTAAACGGCGTGGGCGTAAGATACGGGCAGTCTGTTTCCGATAAAAGGCGGGTGGCAGGTATGCGACGAACACTCTCTTGCGCTTTTTTAGAATTCTTGAACGTGACAGGTCCGCCAAACGAAAAGTACAGCCCGAGCGAAGCGAAGCGTTCCGCCATTTCAGGCGAGTACGAATAGCAATGTAGCAGCGCGCCGTTTTCCAAAAGCGGGGCGTTTGCCTTTAACAGCTCATACGTTTCCTCCGCCGCGTCGCGGGAGTGGATAACGAACGGCAGACCCTTATCCTTAGCAATCTGCATTTGTGCCAAAAACATAGCGCGTTGCGTTTCGGGCGCAGGATTATCCTCGAAATGGTAATCAAGACCGATTTCCCCGATTGCAAGACACTTTTTGCTGTTCGCAAGCGCGGCAAGCCGTTCCAAATCGCCCTCGCGGTATTTATCCAATTCGCTCGGATGAAACCCCGCGGTGAAATATACGCCGTCGTGGGCGTTTGCGATACGCTCTGCCTCATACGAGGAAGCCAGATCGTACCCCGAACACACGATTATTTCTACGCCGTCCTTTTTGGCGTTTTGAATAACCCCGTCCACGCCGCCGACGGACTCAAATTCCCCGCCCGTCAAATGACAATGAATATCGATATACATACTTTATCCAAGATTTGCGCCGCTCTTGATATCCTGCTTTTCGGGCACGACGAGCGAAAGCACTCCGTCCTCGTCCTCCGCGCAAAGGATCATACCCTCGGAAAGCACGCCGCACACCTTTCTCGGCGCAAGGTTGGTGACGAACACCACCTTTTTGCCCACCATTTCTTCGGGCTTGTAGTGCTTGGCAATACCCGATACAACGGAGCGCACCTCGTTTCCAAACTTTACCGTTTCATGCAAGAGCTTGGATGACTTGGGTACAGGTTCACAAGCGATAATCTCGCCCACGCGAAGCTGTACTTTTGCAAAATCTTCTATGGTAATTTCAGGCACTTTCCCCGTTTCTTCTTCCTTTTTCTCCTCAACGGGCGCACCCACAGAAGCAATTTGCGCTTGGCGTATCTTTTCGATCTCCGGCTCTAACGTTTTATAATCCAAACGGGCGAAGAGAGGCGGACAAGCCGTTACGGTCACGCTGTCGGGAATACCGAAGTTTTCACATGCCTCCAACGAACGGAGCGTGCCGTTGAACGCCGCAACGATTTTCGCGCTCGTTTCAGGCATAAAGCTGTCTAAAAGCGACGCGCCGATTTGGATTGCCTCGGCGAGGTTATACAGCACGTCGTTCAAGCGACCTTTTTGCGCCTCGTCCTTGGCAAGCGCCCAAGGCATGGTTTCGTCTATATACTTGTTCGCCCGACGGAACAGCGTGAAAATTTCTGAAATTGCGTCCGCAATACGAAGTTCCTCCGCTTTGGAAACAACCTTTTTCACCGTTTCTTTCGCCGTAGCTTTAAACTCGGCGTCGGGATCTTGTTCGTTGGCAGGTAAAGATTTGACCACCGTGCCCCCGAAATATTTGCCAATCATGGCAACCGTACGGCTGACGAGGTTGCCCAGCACGTTTGCAAGGTCAGTATTGAACCGTTCGCAAACAAGCTCCCACGTGATTTGTCCGTCGTTATCGAACGGCATTTCGTGTAAAACGAAGTAACGTACGGCGTCGATACCGAATAGGCGGGCAAGATCGTCCGCATAAATCACGTTGCCTTTGGATTTACTCATTTTGCCGTCGCCCTGCAACAGCCAAGGATGACCGAATACCTGCTTGGGAAGCGGCTCGCCCATTGCCATCAGGAAGATGGGCCAATAAATGGTATGGAAACGTAAAATATCCTTGCCGATTAAGTGCAAATCCGCAGGCCAATATTTCTTGTATTTCTCGCCATGGTTGCCGTCCGCGTCATAGCCGATACCCGTGATATAGTTCGTCAACGCATCCATCCATACGTACACGACGTGGCGGTTGTCGAAATCGACGGGAACACCCCACGTAAACGACGTACGGGAAACACACAAATCCTGCAAGCCTTTCAAGAGGAAATTATTCATCATCTCGTTCTTGCGGGAAACGGGTTGAATAAATTCGGGGTGCGTGTTGATGTGCTCGATCAGACGGTCGGCATACTTGCTCATCTTGAAGAAGTACGCTTCCTCTCTTGCGGGCTTGACCTCTCTGCCGCAGTCGGGACACTTGCCGTCTACAAGCTGACTTTCCGTCCAAAACGATTCGCAGGGCGTGCAGTACATACCCTCGTAATGCCCTTTATAAATATCGCCTTGGTCGTAGAATTTTTTGAAGATTTTCGCAACCTGTTTTACGTGGTCGGAATCCGTGGTGCGGATAAAACGGTCGTACGACGTACCGACGAGATCCCAAATCCCTTTAATCTCGCCTGCAATACCGTCCACAAATTTTTGCGGCGTAACGCCTGCCGCTTTCGCTTTTTCCTCAATTTTCTGACCGTGCTCGTCCGTACCCGTTTGAAAAAATACGTCGTAGCCCTGTTTGCGCTTAAACCGCGCGATAGCGTCCGCCAAAATCGCCTCGTACGTATTGCCGATATGCGGCTTTCCCGAAGTGTATGCAATCGCCGTCGTAATGTAATAAGGTTTCTTTGCCATAGTGCTTTTATCCTCTTGTTTTATTCCTTATCATTATACATCTTTTTTGCGGAAAAGTAAATCATTTTGCGGGAAGTTTTCGCATATAGTAATGCTATGAACCTGCTTTTTGCCTTCGTTTTTCTCGTTTGTACCGTATTACTCCTCGGAGCGAACCCCGAAAACTTTTTATCAACGCTCCTTGATGCCGCCTCTAAAAGCGGTACGCTTTGCATTTCCTTGCTTTCCACCTATTCCGTGTGGCTCGGGCTTATGAAGGTTTGGGAAAAAAGCGGGGTTACGCAAGCCGTTTCGAGGCTGTTAAAGCCCTTCGCAAGCAAACTGTTTAAAACGGACGATTCCAAAACGCTCGACGCGGTTTGTATGAATATGTCCGTCAACCTGCTCGGGATATCGGGAGCGGCTACTCCGTACGGGATACTTGCCGCAAAACTGTTGGATAAAGCTCCGCATGCGGAATACTCGTCGAGCATGCTGTTCGTGTTAAACGCCACCTCAATACAGCTTATCCCCACGTCCATTATCGGAATTAGAGTTGCGCTCGGTAGCGCCAACCCGACGGATATCGTGCTTCCCACGCTGATTACAACCGTATTTTCAACAATGCTTGCCGTCCTCTTGACAAGAATTTTTATTCCGCCCCATACGGAAGCACAAACGTTCACATTTTTTAAACAAAGGGGGCAGGTATGCAATGAATAAAGCCCTATCCTTCCTTGTTCCCGTCCTTTTTCTTCTTTCGTTCGGGTATGCGCTCGTCAAAAAAGTAAAACTGTTCGACACCTTTGCGGAGGGCGTAAAAGGAGCAATACCGCTTGTCACGTCCGTGTTCCCGTATATCGTTACGGTGACTATGCTCTCTAAACTGCTTGACGTGAGCGGATTAGGCGAACAGATTGCGCGGTGGTTGACGCCCGTATTTTCATTCACGGGTATCCCCCAAGAGATTGCGCCCCTGCTGCTTGTCAAGCCGCTTTCGGGAAGCGGAGCAATCGCCGTGCTTTCGGATATCCTCGGAAAATACGGTGTGGATAGCTACGTTGCCCGTTGCGCCTGTGTAGCGTACGGCTCGTCGGAAACGATATTTTATATCGGCGCGGTATACTTTGCGGGATTAAAACGCAAAAAACTGACCCTTGCGCTATGGATCGCCGTGCTGTCCTACTTGCTATCCACCGTACTTTGTTGTTTGCTGTGCAAATTTATGTAAAATGATAGACGCCTTGAAACTTTCGCTTCAAGGCGTCTACCTATATGATAAGGGGGAAAATGATGAGCTGTTTTGTTTCGGTTATCCACAACCAATTTACAAGTATATTTTAACATGTTTCTATAAAAATGTAAATATTTCGACAGCAAATTTTTAAAAAACTTTTTTCTGTTACATTTGAAACAATTTTTGTGAATATAGTCCAAATGTCCTCTACCCACTCTGCTTCTTCTTTTCATACACTATTCTAACACATCTAAACAATCACAACCGCACGCACTTTTGTTTCATCCAAGTATGTATGCCAGCACGTTTAAAACCCTACCGTATCCCATACATTTTTTAAGCTCATTTTCAAAGCATGCAAGATTTTCTCTCTCTTGTTTTTTCTTAAAGCGTGTTTCACTTGTGATGCGGTTTCGACTTCAATCGTTATTTAATTGCCGCTTCACCCAAATTGCATATATCCAAATAAATCTTGTCGCCCTCGTTGCTATCGGTATTCCAATCGCCGTCTACTTTTTCGCCCGTACGCAAGCTTGTACCATACGGAAACGCAGGGAATATAAGAGTTTGATAATATCCGTCAAAATGCGTAATATATTGTTTTGTTTCTTTATTCTCATTATAAGGTTCGGAATTTCCCTATTGCAACTACAAACCGAAATACGTAAAAATAATAAAATTGAAGCGTAAACTTCTCCTTTTTTAACTAAATTTGAAAAGTCGTATAACTATTATACGGCATTTTCAAATTTATGTAAATACTTTCAAAAGAAAAAGACGATTTATCTTCTACTCATAGCACTATTATTTTATACGCTTTCGGAGCTTCGCTAAGCATTTTATGCATATTACCCCAATCGAGGATTTTTATTTTTGTCAATCAATACAACCGTGAAAGTATAATTTCAAAAAATAAAAAGTTCTGCCCAACCGATAGATCACAAAAAAACGGAAGCCGCAGCTTCCGCTTTTTTGTTTGCAATATTATAATGACTTTTCGTTTTTTTTATTTTATAAAATGTTTTCTAACCAAATTGTAAAGGTTATATTCTTGCACCACGCCAAACTCGTCCACTTCGCCCGTTACGAAACGTTCTTTAAACGCCGTCTTATGCCCGCAGGCGTGGCAAGTACACGCTACTTCCACGTCCGCTTTTTGCTTGCGGGCGGTCGTTTCCACGTGTACGCACTCCCATGCGACGTCAGTTTCGTAATCGTATTGTTCTTCACAGGAAGGGCAAAACGAACGCCGAATACGCTTGCCGTTCACCACCACGCTTCCGTAAATCATAAGCCCGCCAAAAATAGAGCCTGCAATCCAGTACCCGCCCAGCACGCATTGCAATACGACAAACAAAATCGTAATGCCTATGCAAACCCACGTAATGATTTTATTTTTCTTCAAGATTTGTTTTAAGGGTGTCATAAAAATACCTCCGTTGTAAAATGTAGTATTATTATATAGGATTTTTCCCTATATGTCAAGTATTTTATAGGAATTTTGTCTATAATTTTTATATTTATAGGAGGATTTTTATGAAAAGCGCAATGGAGATAGCGAAGATTGTAGGGGACAATTTGAAAAGTGCGCGAAAAGCAAAAGGTTTAACGCAAAAAGCCTTAGCGGCTGAATTGCACAAATACCAATCGGATTACAGTGAATACGAAACGGGTAAAATCGAATTGGATTACGAAAAAATTGTCTATTTATGCAACCGGTTGGATATTACCCCCAACGACTTATTCGATATTTATTAATTTACCTCCAAACAAAAAGCGGGCTTGCTTGTCAGCAAGTCCGCTTTTTTGTTTATTCAATCATTGGCGAGGGTTTTTGATATTCGCTTGAGCTGCGGACAATCTTGCAATGGGAACGCGGTAAGGCGAGCAAGAAACGTAGCTAAGCCCGATCGAATGACAGAACTCGATGGACGAAGGATCGCCGCCGTGTTCGCCGCAAATGCCGCAATGCATTTCAGGACGAGCTTTCTTACCGTTTACAACTGCCATTTCCATAAGCTGACCGACACCCGTCGTATCCAATCTTGCGAACGGATCGGATTCGTAAATCTTGTTCGCATAGTATGCGGGCAAGAATTTACCTGCGTCGTCACGGGAGAACCCGAACGTCATTTGCGTCAAGTAGTTCGTACCGAAGCAGAAGAATTCCGCCTCTTTTGCAATCTCTTCCGCCGTCAAGCACGCACGGGGAATTTCGATCATTGTACCAACTTCGTATTTAAGCGCAACGCCCGAAGCCTTGATAACTTCCTCTGCCGTCTTAACAACGATATCTTTTACGAACTTCAACTCTTTCGTTTCGCCCGTAAGCGGAATCATGATTTCGGGAACAAGCGTCCAATCGGGGTGTTTCTTCACAACGTTAATCGCTGCTTTGATAACAGCTTTCGTCTGCATAACCGCAATTTCGGGATACGTAACCGTCAAACGGCAGCCACGGTGACCCATCATCGGGTTAAATTCGTGCAAGGAAGCAATAATATCTTTGATTTGCGCAACCGTCTTATTCTGCGTTTTTGCAAGCGCAGCAATATCCTCTTCCGCCGTAGGCACGAACTCATGCAGAGGGGGATCGAGGAAACGAATGGTTACGGGGTAGCCGCCGAGCGCCTCGAACAAGCCCTCGAAGTCAGCTTGTTGCATAGGTTCAATCTTCGCAAGCGCCGCTTCTCTTTCTTCTACCGTATCCGAGCAGATCATTTCTCTGAATGCACCGATTCTTGCGGGATCGAAGAACATATGCTCCGTACGGCAAAGACCGATACCCTGCGCGCCAAACGCAACCGCTTGTTTTGCATCTGCGGGCGTGTCCGCATTCGTTCTTACGCCGAGCGCCTTATATTTATCCGCAAGTTCCATAATACGTCCGAAGTAACCGGAGTTAGGGTCTGCGGGAACAGTTTTGATCAAGCAATCGTAGATCGTACCCGTCGAACCGTCAAGCGAAAGCACGTCGCCTTCCTTGAAAATCTTGCCCGCAAGCTCGAACCACTTCTCTTCTTCGTGCATCTTGATATCGCCGCAACCGGAAACACAGCACGTACCCATACCGCGGGCAACAACTGCCGCGTGAGAGGTTTGACCGCCACGTACCGTCAAGATACCTTGCGAATATTTCATACCCTCGATATCTTCGGGGGAAGTTTCCAATCTTACGAGAATAACTTTCTCGCCTTTCTTGCCCTCTACAACAGCGTCTTCTGCCGTGAACACAATCTTACCCGCAGCCGCGCCGGGGGAAGCCGCAATACCTTTGCCAACAACGTTGTTCTTGTCTGCGTCTTTAAGCGCTTTCGCGTCGAATTGAGGGTGAAGCAACATATCGAGCGATTTAGCATCAATCTGCATAAGCGCTTCCTGTTCCGTAATCATACCCTCGTCAATCAAATCGCAAGCAATCTTGATAGCCGCCGCAGCCGTTCTCTTACCGTTACGGGTTTGCAGCATATACAACTTCTTATCCTGAATGGTGAACTCCATATCCTGCATATCGCGGTAATGGTTTTCAAGGATTTCGCAAACCTTCAAGAACTGCGCGTATACTTCGGGGAATACCTCTTTCATTTGCTCGATAGGCATCGGGGTACGAACACCTGCAACAACGTCTTCGCCTTGCGCGTTGGTGAGAAACTCACCCATAAGACCCTTTTCGCCCGTTGCGGGATTACGCGTGAACGCAACACCCGTACCCGAAGTTTCGCCCATATTACCGAATGCCATCATCTGTACGTTGACTGCCGTACCCCAGCTGTAAGGGATATCGTGGTCCATACGATAGATGTTTGCACGGGG
>JAFTPR010000022.1 GCA_017463145.1 Clostridia bacterium | reverse complement strand
GCAAGAGGGTAGCGATATGAGCGTATACCGCGTAGGCAGAGGCTTGAAAAACAGGTTCGAGCTGTTGGAAAGCTATTCTATGACCTACGAGAGCATTATCACCAAACTGATGTGGATTTTGGCGATTACAAAAGAAGATGCCGAAGTAAAAAAGCTTTTTTACAAAACGGTTAATTACGATTTGATAGGTTAAAACCAAGTAGGCAGGTACGAGATGAACGAATTAAAAACCTTTAACGATCTGATCTATGAAAGACCCGATTTCGAGGCAATGAAAGTCTTTTACGAAGCGCTCAACGAGCGGGCAAAAACTGCGCGGACGTATGCGGAATTGAAAGAATGTATCCGTGAGGAGGAAGCATATTCTTCACATATCAATACCATGTGTACCATTGTGGAAATTCGTCATACGGTAGACACTTCCGACGTATTCTACGAGCAGGAAGAGGAATATATCCGCAATACTGCGCCTACCGTTATGCCTTACGCGCAGGCGTTCAACGAAACGCTTCTTGCTTCGCCGTTTCGCAAGGATATCGACGAAGAGTACGGCGAACAATTCTTAAAAGCGGTACAGCTTGGTGTGGATTCTTTTTGCGAGAAAAATATTCCGCTTATGCAGGAAGAGGGTGAGCTTTGCAACCGCTATCAACGCATTACGGCAGCGTGCAAAATCCCGTTCGACGGTAAAGAGCATAATCTGTACGGTATTATGAAATATTTTTCCGACCCCGATCGTACGGTTCGCAAGGAAGCGGCAAGGCTGTATGCGCAATTTTTTGAAAAGCACGATCAAGAGTTTGGAGAAATATTCGATAGGCTTGTGAAAATCCGTCATCAAATGGGTTTGAATATGGGCTTTAAGAATTTCATTCCCTTGGGCTATATGTTACAGGGCAGAATGGATTATAATGAGAAAGACGTGGCTTCTTTCCGTGAACAAGTCAAACAGGAACTTACGCCCTTTTGCGAAAAGCTGTATAAAGCGCAAGCCAAGCGTATCGGGCTAGAAAAAGTATTATTTTTCGACGAGGAACTTATTTTTCCCGACGGCAACGCCGTCCCGATTGGCAATAGGGAGTATTTGGTTTCGCAAGCGCAGAAAATGTACCGTGATATGAGCAAGGAAACAGGCGAGTTTATCGACTTTATGATTGAGCACGAGCTTATGGACTTAGACAATAAGCCGAATAAAGCGGCAACGGGATATATGACGACGTTGAGCGATTATAAAGCGCCGTTTGTGTATTCTTGCTTCAATGGTACGACGGGCGACGTGGACGTGTTGACGCACGAAATGGGGCACGCATTTGCAGGATATATGGCAATGCAAACGCAACCGTTGCAAGCCCTTTGGGGCGAGCCTACGGATATTGCCGAGATACATTCTATGTCCATGGAACAATTTGCCTATCCGTATGCAGAGTTGTTCTTCGGCGAAAAGGCGCATGCGTATAGATTCCAACACTTGCAGGAAGCGACTACGTTTGTACCGTTCGGCGTTGCCGTAGACGAATTTCAGCATATCGTCTATGCCAATCCCGATATGACCCCCAATGAGCGCACGGCAGCGTGGAAAGAATTGGAAGAAAAGTATATGCCTTGGCGGGATTACGGGGATATCAGTCCGTTTTTCAGTCGCGGCGGCTGGTGGTATCATAAATTGCATATTTTCCACTATCCGTTCTATTATATCAACTATACGCTTACTTCTATGGGCGCAATGGAATTTAAAAAGAAAATGGTGGAGGATAGAGCAAAGGGCTGGGCGGACTATTTGAGGCTTTGCAAGCTCGGCGGCTCGCTCGGCTATCTCGATACGCTTAAAGCGGCAAACCTTGCCGTTCCGTTTGAAAAAGACGGCGTAAAACGTGCAACGTCTTATACCAAAGAAATATTAACAAAAGAATTGGAGAATCAAGGATTATGAGAAAAACGCAATTGCAAAGATATGCAAAACTTATCGCAAGAGTAGGTTTAAACGTAAAAAAAGGGCAAACCGTATTCATTGCCGCAGGTCTTGATCAACCTGCGTTCGTAACAATGGTTGTAGAAGAGTGCTATAAAGCGGGCGCAAGCGAGGTATTCGTTGAATGGAGCCATCAACCTGTCGAGAAACTGTCATCGGAGTATCGTTCGTTTGATTCCCTTTCGGAAATGAAGCCTTGGGTCAAGGCAAAATGGGAATATAAGGCGGTAAACTATTCTTGTCGTTTATTTATCGAATCGGAAGACCCCGACGGTATGAATGGTATCGATCAAGGAAAGATGAGCGCCGTTCGCCGTGCGTTGTATCCGCAGGTCAAGCCTTTCCGCAAGGCGATAGAAAATAAGCATCAATGGTGTATCGCCGCTGTTCCGGGGGAAGCTTGGGCGAAAAAGGTATTTCCTGCACTTTCTGCTAAAAAAGCGGTTGAGGCAATGTGGAACGTTATTTTAAAAACGGCTCGCGCCGACGGTAGAAATCCTATTAAAGATTGGAAAGAACATAACGAGGATTTGGATAAACGCTGTGCGTATCTCAATGCGTTGGGATTGCAGTATCTTCAAATCAAAAGCGGCAACGGCACGGACGTAACAATCGAGTTGAATGCCGAGGGAATTTTCTGTGGCGGTAAGGAAAAAACACTCAAAGGTCGCGTGTTCAATCCTAATATTCCCACGGAAGAGGTATTCACAACGCCGAAAGCCGGCTCGGTGGAGGGTATTGTGTACGCAACGAAGCCGCTTTCGTATATGGGTGAGCTGATTGAGAATTTTTCCGTCACGTTTGAGGGCGGTAAGGTTGTAAAGGTGCAGGCAGAAAAGGGCGAGGCACTGTTAAAGGAAATGGTTTCTATGGATGAAGGCGCGGGGAAACTTGGTGAGGTCGCGCTTATTCCCTACAATTCACCTATCAGTCAGTCGGGTGTCTTGTTCTATAATACGCTGTTTGACGAAAATGCAAGCTGCCATTTGGCGCTCGGCCGTGGGTTTAACGAGTGTTATAAAAACTACGAAAAGTATTCCGACGAGGAGTTGAAAGCACGCGGTATTAACGAAAGTATGATCCACGTCGATTTTATGATCGGCGCAGCAGATACGTGCGTTGTGGGTATCAAAGCCAACGGCGAACGGGTGCAAATTTTTGAAAACGGAAATTGGGCGTTTTAACCTTATTCAAACGGTTTATAAATAAAGTAATAAAAATTTGAGGTGAAACGAATGACGAAGATAGATATTTTTTCCGGCTTCTTGGGCGCGGGAAAAACGACACTTATTAAAAAGCTTATCCAAGAGGCGTACGCAGGCGAAAAAGTTGTGTTGATTGAAAACGAATTCGGTGAAATCGGTATTGACGGCGGTTTTTTACAGGACGCAGGTATCAATATTACGGAAATGAATTCGGGGTGTATTTGCTGTTCACTTGTGGGTGATTTTGCGCAAGCGCTTAAAAAGGTAACGCAGGAGTACGCTCCCGATCGTATTATTATCGAGCCGTCGGGCGTAGGTAAGCTTTCGGATGTAATCAAGGCGGTGGCTTCCGCAGAGTTGCAAGATGCAAAGCTGAATGCGTTTTGCACGGTTGTAGACGCGTCTAAGTGTAAAATGTATATGAAAAATTTTGGCGAGTTTTTCAACGACCAAGTAGAACATGCAAGTTGCATTGTACTTTCGCATATGGATAAGACCTCGGAAGAAAAGCTTGCGGTTGCCATAGCGCTTCTTAAAGAGAAAAACAGCGGCGCAAGCCTTATCACCGCGCCTTGGGATAGCCTTTGCGGAAAGGATATTTTGGCTACGCTCGAACGCAAGGATACTTTACAAACGGAGCTTGAACGGCTGGAAAAAGAAGTAGAGCATCATCACGAGCATCATCACGACGAGTGCGATGACCCCGATTGTGATTGTCATCATCATCACCATCACGACCACGGTGAACACGGACACGGGTGTCACGAACATCATCATCACGACGAATGTGACGACCCCGATTGCGATTGTCACCGTCATCACCATCACGACGAATGTGACGACCCCGATTGCGATTGTCATCATCATCACCATCACGATCACGACCATGACGAGGCGTGTGGTTGTCATGAACACCACCATGACCATGGACATCATCACCACCATGCAGACGAAGTGTTTACGAGCTGGGGCAAGGAAACTGCAAAAACGTACAAAAAAGACGTGCTTGCCGAAATTCTTGAAAAGATTTCCTGTGAGCATTGCTACGGCACGGTGCTCCGCGCCAAAGGTATCGTGGCGGGTGAAAACGGTTGGTTACACTTTGATTATACGCCCGGCGAAGCGGATATCCGCGAGGGCGCGGCGGGGGTTACGGGTAGAATCTGCGTAATCGGTTGTAAGTTGCAAGAAGAGCATTTGAAAGAGTTGTTCGGTATATAAGGAATACAGAAATGAAACAGAAATTACCTACGGAAACGCCCGTATATATGTTTTTGGGTTTTCTCGAATCGGGAAAGACGAAATTTATTCAGGAAACGTTGGAGGATCCCCGCTTTGCAACGGGCGAAAAAACATTGCTCCTCGTCACGGAAGAAGGGGAGTTGGACTATGAAACGGTCAAATTTGCAAAGGCAGAGAGTGTTCAGCTCGTCGTTTTGGAGGACAAATCGGAGCTTACGGAAGAGAATTTGACGAAATGGCAACTCGAAAGCGGCGCAGAACGCGTCGTGGTGGAATATAACGGTACGTGGATGCTCGAAGATTTTTTCAACGCTATGCCCGAGGGGTGGATGATCAACCAAATGATGACGTTTTTCGATTCTGCTACTTTCTTAAACTACAATGCGAATATGCGGCAGTTCACATTCGATAAAATCGAAAATACGCAACTCGTCGTATTCAATCGTTTTGACACTACCTGCGATAAGACGGAATTTCATAAAATTGTCCGTGCAATCAGCCGTCGTTGCGATATTGTGTACGAGGACGTAAACGGTAAAGCGGAATTTGACGATATCGAAGACCCGCTTCCGTTTGATATTGAGGCAGACGTGATTGTGATAGAGGATAAAGACTATGCGTTTTTCTACCGCGATCTGACGGAAAATCTTGAAGCATATATCGGAAAAACGGTAAAATTTAAGGGACTTGTCGCAACGGACTCGCGTATGGCGCCGACGGAAATTGTAGTTGGCAGACACGTAATGACCTGCTGTGAGGCAGATATACAGTACTGCGGGCTTGCGTGCGACCTTCCCGAGGCTATGGACTTGCAAACACGGGATTGGATTACCCTCACGGCAAAGGTGCAGTTCCAAAAGCATAGAATTTATAAAGGCAAAGGTCCTGTTTTGGTTGCGGAGCGCGTGATTATCGGCGAACCGCCAGAAGAACAGCTTGCTACGTTTTATTGATTTTATCAAAAATGAATAGGGGCAGGTATGCATTCAACGCATACCTGCCCCTATTGTTAAATTATAATCGTTAAACGATACCGTGTGCCATCATGGCTTCGGCTACCTTTTCAAAACCTGCGATATTAGCGCCCATTACGTAGTTGCCGTCAAAACCGTATTTTTTTGCAGCGTTGTCGATATTGTGGTAGATATTTACCATAATCGTTTTGAGCTTTGCGTCTACTTCTTCCGCCGACCAGTACAATCTTCCCGACGATTGCGCCATTTCCAAGGCGGAGGTGGCTACGCCGCCCGCATTGGCCGCTTTTGCGGGGAGAAATACTACGCCGTCTGCCTTTTGGAATATTTCAATCGCTTCCAACGTGGAGGGCATATTTGCCCCCTCGCCGACGTATTTTACGCCGTTTTTCACAAGTAATGCGGCGCTTTCGCCGTCAATTTCGTTTTGCGTTGCGCAGGGGAGAGCTACGTCGCAAGGAATACTCCAAATGCCTTTACAACCCTCGAAGTATTGCGCGCTTTCTACGCGGTTTGCGTATTCCTTTATACGCGCCCGTTCTACTTCTTTGATCTGTTTGATAACGTCCGTCTGTATGCCGTTGGGATCGTACACGTAGCCGTTGGAATCGTACATGGCTACTACTTTTGCCCCAAATTCTTGCGCTTTTTCGCAGGTGTATATGGCAACGTTCCCGCTTCCCGAAACAATGACAGTTTTGTTTTTAAGGCTGTCGCCCCGTTGCTTCATAGCTTCTTCTACCATATAAATAAGCCCGTAGCCAGTCGCTTCCTTACGGATGAGCGAGCCGCCGTAAGAAAGTCCACGCCCCGTCAATACGCCTACGTGTTCGTTGCGAAGCCGTTTGTATTGTCCAAAAAGGTAGCCAATCTCTCTTGCACCGACGCCGATATCGCCCGCGGGTACGTCCGTGTCTGCGCCGATATGTCTGTACAGCTCTGTCATAAAGCTTTGGCAAAACGCCATAATTTCTCTGTCCGATTTGCCCTTGGGATCGAAATCAGAACCGCCTTTGCCGCCGCCGATTGGCAGACCTGTCAAGCTGTTTTTGAGGATTTGTTCAAGTCCCAAAAATTTGATTACGGAAAGGTTGACGGAGGGGTGGAAGCGAAGTCCGCCCTTGTAAGGACCTATTGCGCTGTTGAATTGTACGCGGTAGCCTTTGTTTACGCGTACGTTGCCCTTGTCGTCCACCCAAGGCACTCTGAATAAAACGGTGCGTTCAGGTTCGGTAAAGCGTTCCAAAAGGGCGTTCTTTTCGTATTCGGGATGCGCGTTGATGACAGGTTCAAGCGTGAGTAAAATTTCCGTCGCCGCTTGATGAAATTATTTTTCGCCGGGATTGCGCTGTTTTAAGTCGTTTAAAACTCTTTCCACATAAGTCATATAATTATCCTCCAAAAAACAAATTAAAGATTGTATTTCAATCGATTTTTTTGATACGGCAATATCTTATCATCTTTTCAAATATTTTGCAACGATTTAATAGGGAAATATCTAAAAAAGTAGTAAAAATAATTGCTTTTTTACCCAAAAGGGTGTATAATGATAAAGCTTGTTGATAGAAGGTATAACTTGTTTTTATATCAAGACATTATTTTATGAAAAACCGAATATGTGTCCGTAGTTAAATGGATATAACCGCGCCCTCCTAAGGCGCTATTGTGAGTTCGATTCTCGCCGGGCATACCAAAAAACGACCGATTTCTCGGTCGTTTTGTATTTTAGTGTATTTTCATTTTTCCTTAAATTCAGTTATTATTCACAGATATTATTTGTTGAAGACTGTTCATGGCAAGGTTTGAAAAGTAAAAAGAGATAGGCAAAGGCGAGTAGTATTGTTTTGCTGGTATCGTCCTAGATAGCCTTGTTTTGTATTGATTTGTTTTTAAAAAGGCAGTACATTTTGTGCGGAGCATCAATATCGGCGTTACGTGTGAAATGTTTTTTGAAAGGCGGATTTTTGCCGTAAAGTGTCTATAAAATTTGTGTTTTAAATCAAAAACTGTCCAATTATTCATTTTTTAGATTGGTATTATTCAAAATTTTGAATAGCACTTAATAAAGAAATGGTTGACACAAATAGTTTAATATGATACAATAAATGCAAATAATTTGAATACTTCCGTTATTGTATGGTGTTTTTGAGTGACAGAGCGCGTATAACGAGGAAATATTGCGGAGTATTTCAAAAAGTTTCAAAAGAAGAAAAATAAAAATTGGAGGATTTTTTATGAAGAACAAGAACAAGAAACGTTTATTGCTTTGTTTTTGTTGCGCCATGATGATCGCCGCGGTTCCTGCAGGGCTTGCGTCCTGTAAGGACAAGACGCCTACGTCGTCCGTGACGACCGATTATGGTGAAGAGGGCATTTGGTACGACGAGGTAGACGGAAAAGAATGCTTGCTTACGTTGGTTGATTCAAGCAATACGTTTACAATGCTGCTCGACAACGAGTTAATTGTCGGTACGTATAAGTACGACGGGACAAAGCTCACCTTGTCGATTGCAGGCAAGGACGAGAAAGTGGAGGCGAATTTTGCAAATAATGCGTTTTCGTTTGCGTACAACGACGTAACGTACAGCTTCCTTAAAAAGGTAAATTATACCGTTACATACGAAACGAACGGTGGAAACGCTGTTGCTGCAACGACGGTTGTCAACGGCAAAACGCTTGTAAAACCTGCCGATCCCGTAAAAGCGGGCTATAACTTTGTTGGTTGGTATACGGATGCGGAATACAAAACGCCGTTCTTCTTCGATGTACCCGTAACGGGCGACGTCACGCTTTACGCGCGCTATGAAAGTGTAGCGGCAGGTCAGAACGAATTTACCGTCATGTTCAATGTAGACGGCAAGACGGATACGTATGCAGCAAAGACGACGGTCAGCGGCAAAGTGTTCGACCTTCCTACGCCCGAGAAAGAGGGCGCAACGTTTGCAGGCTGGTGGACGAGTGATTTTGATGACGTAACCAAATTGACCTGCAAATACGACGGGCAAGCGTTGAAAGAAAATACAACGCTGTATGCTGTTTGGGCGAGCGACGCTCCCGCGGTATCGGTAGATGCGACGGGTGTACGTTGGTCTTCAAACGCGGTTAACCCTAGCTATAAGCTGAATATCACCGCTCCGAACGAAGATGACAGCGTGAAAAACCATACGCTCGGCGACGCTACGTATGCATACGATTTCGCAAGCAAAGCTGCCGGCGAATACAAGGTAGAAGTTACGCTCGGTGATAAGACGACGACCGTATACTATAATAATAAACAACTTGATAAAGTTTCGCTGTTCACGGTGTTAGAGCCTTCCGTGCTCGTATTCAACGCAGTTGAAAACGCAGAAAAATACTTGATCACGGTAGATTGCGGCGACGACGATCATAAGCATACGGATTTTGATAACGGTAGCTCGCTGTACTTTAACTTCGCAAACTGCGAAATGCAGAAAGGCGGTATCAAATTCACGGTTAAAGCGGTAGCGAACGGTTACGTTACGTCTGAATCGGAAACGTTTGAATTTTCGAGGGAATTGACGGCTGTTACGGGGCTTATGGTAGACGAAGCGAACGAACAGGTTAGCTGGAAACGCGTAAGCAATGCACTTTCTTACGTAGTAGAAGTCAAAATTGGCGACAACACAACGAAAGTGAACGTCGGAGCGGACACGGTATATTCGCTCAAAGCATATTCGGGCGAAATGACAATCAGCGTATACCCGATCGCAGCAGGTTATAATACCCCTGATGCAGCGACGGTTACGTATAACAAAACGACGCTTGCTATGCCTACGAATTTGCGCGTAGAGGGCAAGACGTTGCTTTGGGATGCCGTTGCAGGCGCAACGAAGTATAAGGTAAAAGTCGGCGCGCAAGAATTTGAAACGACGGAAGCAACGTATGATCTTTCGACGCTTGCATTTGCTTCGGAATACAAGATCTCCGTACAGGCAATCGGCGCAACGGAGGACAAAAATTCTGCTGTAAGCGATACGTTTGTTGTAAAAGCGGATACAATGGTAGACGCGCTTGTTTATAAGCAGGGTAAAGTATATTGGACGCCTGTTCTCGAAGCGGACGAATACGGTATCCGTGTCAACGGCGGCAAGGTTCAAAAAGTGGCGGGTAGCTTCAATTCGGCTTCCGTAAAATTGACGCAAGCGGGCGTAAACAAGGTAGAAGTTGCGTCCTACTATAAAGGCGCAATCAAAACCGATTGGCTTTCGATGGAAGTATTCGCCTATGAAATCGTATTGGATTCTTGCGGCGGTACGGAAGTTCCTGCAATGTATAAAGCGATCGGCGACGAAATCGTTCTTCCTACCGATCTGACCAACGGCGGTTACGATTTTGCAGGCTGGTATAACGTACCCAACGGACCTAAGAACAACGGTTCTAAGTTTGTGGACGAATATTATATGCTCAGCGGTAACACCACGCTGTACGCATATTGGTCGCCCAAGGCATACAAGGTGGCCCTTAACGTAGACGAAGCGGCAGGTACGCTCACGGAAAAGGAAGGCACGGTATATTATAGAGAAAACTTCGAGTTGCCTATTGCATCCTCGAAAGACACGACGCGTGTATTCGGCGGTTGGTATTCGGGGGAAAACGGTACAGGCACGAAGTATACTGATCCTCTCGGCGTAAGCGTGAAAGTTTGGGGCGAACAGGAAGGTCTTGAATTGTATGCGCATTGGATTGACGTATTCAAATTCAACGAAATCGATAACGGCGAGGCATACTCCGTATCGAAAGGTTCGGGTATCGATTACGTAAAAGAAATCACAATTCCCGCAGTATATAACAACAAGCCTGTTACTACGGTAGAAGGTAGCGCATTCAAGAGCTGTTCTAAGCTTACGAGAATTAGAATTCCCGACATCATTCAGTTGGTGTCCATTCCCGTCGACGGCGGTAACGGTACGGGTTCTCCTTTTGAATATTGCTCCGGTTTGAAAGACGTAGACGTATATTGCGTGGACGAAGCAAACCACAACAAGCACGAACAAAAATATGATTCAAAAGACGGCGTATTGCTGTATCTTGATAACGGTGAAGTGCAACTCAAATACGTGCCCCGTGCGCGTAGAGGTTCGTTTACGATTCCCGACGGCGTAACGACGATTCCCGTCAATACGTTTAAAGATTCGTATTTAAGTGAAGTTGTAATTCCTGCTTCCGTAACGCGTATTGACGAAACGGCATTCTCCTTATCGTCCAGTGTTTCAAAAAGCTATCTTACGTCCGTTAAATTCCTGGCTGCGGCAGAGGGTGAAAAAGAACAAGTATTGACGATTGCGGCAAATGCATTCAAGCATTGTAAATCGCTCAAATCGGTAACGCTTCCCGCGCGTTTGAAGGATTTCGACGTGGATATCTTTGCCGGCTCGTCGGCGTTGGCGGAAATCTATATTACGGGTAATGCAGCGGACGGCGAAACGATTCAGTTTGCATCCACGGACGACGGTGTCTTGACGAATGCAAAGGGCGATACGCTTGTATACGTTCCCAAAGCAAGAGAAGGCGAATATACCATTCCCAAGGGAATTAAGACGGTCGGGGCAGGTTCGTTCCAAGGCTGTACAGGTATTACCAAGGTGACGATCCCCGGTTGGGTACAAAGCATTGAAGGCGCGGCGTTCAGAAATTGTACGGGATTAAAATCGATCGTATTTGAGGGCACGGAAACGGATATGCCGCTCAATATCGATTCGTACGCATTCTACGGTTGTTCGGGTATAACGGAAGTCAGCCTTCCTGGAAACCTTGGCAAGCTTGAAAAATATGCATTCGGCGACACGAGAAATTTGAGAACGGTATCGCTTGTCGGTAAAAATATGGAGCTTGCAAACGGCGCGTTCGGTACGGCTGGAATCACGCCTGAATACTATGTAACAACGCTCAAATTGGGCAAAGACGTAAAAGAATTCGAGCTGACAGGTGTGTTTGGCGGCGAATCCCTGACGAAAGTAGAAGTAGAAGCAGGTAACGGCAACTATACAACGACAGCCGACGGCGTTTTGTTTAACGGCGATAAGAGCAAGATTATCTACTTCCCGTCCTTGATCGGCGGTAAGTACGTCATTCCCGAAGAAGTTGTAACGATTCCTGCGGAAATCTTCAAAAATAAGAGATTTACGGAAATTGTAATCGGTAAGAACGTTGCTTCTATCGGCGCAAATGCATTCCAGAACTGTGTGCTTTTGGAAACGGTTACGTTTGCTGCGGACGGCACGGCTGATTTGTTGATTGCCGAAAATGCATTCGGCGGTTGCACGAAGATTACGGCGATTACACTTCCCGCGCGCACAACGTCTATCGGCAATTATGCGTTCTCTGGTACGTCTTTGACGACGATCAATATTCCTGCGAAAACTGCAACGCTTGGTACGTCGGTAGGTATGGTATTTGATGGTTGCGAGCTGATCAGCGAAGTAACCGTTGACGCAAATAACGAGAAGTTTACAGCCGTAGGCGGTATCGTATACGGCAAGGTAGACGGCAAAGCAACAACGCTCTTCTATTGTCCTGCACAAAAGACGGGTGTGGTAGATATTCCCGAAACGGTTACGCACATTGCGGAGAAAGCGTTCTACGGCAATAAGGGCGTTACGGAAATTAAGTTCAGTAAAGGTGTCAATGGCGATCTTACCTTTGGTGAAAATGTATTCGGCACGGCTGAATATGTTCCTGGTTCGGGTTATTACAGCGAAGGTGTTCCCGAAAAACTTGAAAAGGTGGAATTCCCTGTCGGCTTAACGACGATTCCCGAAGAAGTGCTTGCATGTAATTCTGCGCTTAAAACCGTTGTAATTCCGTACACGGTAAGCTCAATTGCTTCGGGTGCATTCACAAACTGTATCAATCTTGCTACGGTTACGTTCACGGAAGCGCCTACGGGCGTCACCGCACCTTCCTTGGAAATTGCAAACAGTAATCACTATACCACGGCGGGCGTCTTTGCTTCTACGTATGCGTTAAAATCGCTTACGCTTCCGGCAAGAACGACGTATCTCGGGAATGGCGCGTTTGCTAATTCCGGTATTACGGCATTGAATGTTCCTGCGGCAGTTTCCCAAGTCGGCGATAATTTGTGTTTGGCGCAGCTTCTTTGGAAACGTTTACGGTAGATAAAAACAGTCTTTTGACGAATCTCGGCACAGAGGGTACGTTCAGAGATTGTAAGTCGTTGACGCAAGTAACGCTTCCCAAGAAACTCGAAGCAATTGCTAGTGGTATGTTCTACGGATGTACGTCGTTGACATCAATTTCGCTTCCCGGAACGGTTTCGTCGTTCATGACGGCTGGTAGTTTGGGCGCGTTTGGCGCTTGTTCCGCATTGGAAACGGTAACCTTTGAAACGGGTGAAGAGCCTTTGGAAATCCCTTCCTCTGCGTTCAGCGGTTGTGTGAAGCTCGCTTCTATCACGATCCCCGCAAGAGTAACTAAGATTGGTGCTAATGCGTTTAGCGGTTGTACCGTTTTGGCAAGCGTTACGTTTGCTGTCAATTTGGACGGATTCTCCTATCTCGAGTCGATTGGTGACGGCGCATTTACAAAGACGGGTCTTACGTCCATTCGTTTCCCCGAAGTGAAGAAGTTGGTTGTAGACGCGGAAACGGGCGAAACGACGGAAACGACGGGCGCATTGAAACTTGGTTCAAAACTCTTTGATAGCTGTACGGCGCTTACAAACGTATATTTGTCCGCTACGGTTGCGGACGTTACGGGTACGTTCCTGAATTCTACTACCATTACCACCTTTGAAATTGCAGAGGGCAATCCCAATATCTTCTACGATCAAAACTTGCACGTATTTGTCAATAAAAAGACGGTTACGGGTGGTACGGAAACGTATACGGACGCTTGGTATTATCTCTACGGCGCAGCGCACGAAGGCTTGGTTGACGCAGAGGGTACGCTTACCATTCCCGAGGGCGTTGTAGACCTTGGCGCGAATGTATTTGCAGGTCGTAAAGGTATTAAAAAGGTAGTTCTTCCCGCCTCGTTGAAAACGATTGGTCAGAGCGCGTTTGCAGGTTGTAGCGAATTGACAACGGTTGAATTTGCCGGTACGCCCACGCTTGAAACGATCGGTTCGTCGGCGTTCAGCGGCTGTAAGGTGTTGACGGCGTTTACAATGCCCAACTCCGTAGAAACGCTTGGTACAGGTGTATTCAGCGGTTGTAAGTTGCTTGCTTCGGCGACCATTTCCAATAAATTGGATACAATTCCTATGAGTACGTTTAGCGAATGTGCGGCACTTACGTCCTTTACAATCCCCGCAAGTATTACGGTTATCGACAGCTATGCATTCCAAAAATGCTCGAAGTTGGCAACGGTTACGTTCCACGAAAACATTGAAACGATTGGCAGCTCGGCATTCTCCGAATGTAAGGCGTTGAATAACGTAACGTTGCCGAAGAAGATTACTTCGTTGGGCGCGGGCGTGTTTAATAAGTGTACGTCGCTTACAAGTATCGTTATCCCCGAGGGTGTGACGACGCTTGGTACTGCGTCAAGCAGTACGATGGGTACGTTTGCAGGCTGTACGAAGTTGGCGACGATTACGTTGCCTTCCACGTTGACGACGATTTACGAGGGTGTATTCAGCGGCTGTTCCAAGCTGAATAACGTTGTTCTTCCCGATAACCTTACAACGCTTGGCAGAGAAGCCTTCAAGTCTTGTTCGTCGCTTACGTCGATTGAGATTCCCACCAATATTACGTCTATCTATACGTCGTTGACAAGCGGTATTGCTTCAAGCCTGTTTGAGGGTTGCTCGAAGCTGGAATCGGTTACGTTCCGTGGCAATTTGACGAGTATTCCTGAAAGAACGTTCTACGGCTGTACAAAGTTGAAGACGTTTAACATTCCGCAGTCGGTAACGTATATCGGCGGTGCTGCGTTCTATAACTGTAAAGCGCTCACTAGCGTTGTTGTTCCTGAAGTAACGGCAATCGACGCATACTACAACGTAAGTACGAGAGTTTATTCCGGTGCATTTGAAAACTGTACGTCGTTGGCTTCCGTTACGCTGAATGACAATATTTACGATATCGCAACCAAGGCGTTCAAGGGTTGTACGTCGTTGAAGTCGATTACGCTTCCTGCTGGCTTGACGTATATTGCAGATTATATGTTCCAAGGCAGCGGTTTGGAAACGATTACGCTTCCCGATACGATAACCTCCATTGGTGATTATGCATTCCAGAACAGCTCGAAGCTTACGCAGGTCAATATGAACGAAACGCTGAAAACGATCGGGTCCAATGCCTTTGAGAATACCGATTTGAGAAGCATTATGGTTCCTGCTACGGTAGAATCGATTGGCGGCGCGGTATTCTTCGGTTGTAACAACCTTGGCGATTTGTCCGTTTCCTCGGCAAACCTTACGTATACGATGGATACGTCGGGCACACTTTGGGGCGACAACATGAAGCGTATCGTATCCTTCTCCACCACGGCGGAATTGGAAGGCGGTGTGCTTGAACTTACCGACGGTATGAGTTTCGACCAATACGCATTCTACGGTTGCACAAACATCAAGAAGATTGTCATTCCCGATACGATGAAAGAAATTCCTGCATACGCATTCTACGGTTGTTCCAACCTTACGGAAGTTGTATACGGCAAGAATATAGAATCTGTCGGTGACTATGCGTTCTACGGTTGTTCCGGTTTGGATAATGCAAACCTGCCTGATACGGTTACGTATATCGGCACAAGCGCATTTGAAGATTCGGGTATCACCAGCTTGAAGATGAACAACGTTAGCTATATGGGTGCAAATGCATTTGCAAGCACGCTTATCGAAACGTTGGAGCTTCCCGCAACCTTAACGCCTGTTAAAAATCAAACGGAAACGTTGTCGAGCAACGGCGGTTTCTTTAAGAATTGTACGGAATTGAAGACGGTTACGTTCAAGTGTGATTTGTTGCAATTGGCTAAATCGTTCTTCGAAGGCTGTACGTCGCTTGAAAGTATTCAAATTCCCGACACAGTTCAACAATTGAACGATTACGTGTTCAAGAATTGTACGTCTTTGGCAACGGCAAACATTCCCACCAAGTTGACCAGAATGGATTCCTATGTATTCGAGAGTACGGCGCTTACGGAAATCACGTTCCCTGCCAATGTAGATGCTCCCGGTGGTATGACGTTTACCAACTGTAAACAGCTTAGAAGGGTTGTCTTTGAAGACGGTATTAAATCGTTGAGGTACAGTGCAGGTAGCTCTAATTGGGGTGGCGGATTTATGTTCCAAGGCTGTACGGCGTTGGAAGAAGTGGTGCTTCCCAACACGTTGCAATATTTAAGAGCTGACAATTGGTATGTATCGTCGAACCCTGCAAGTATCTTCGGTACGGTAAGTGATGATTACGAGGTTTGCTCGTTGAAGAAGATTATTCTTCCCGCTTCGTTGACTTCGGTTGCAGCAGACGTGTTCAAACAAGTTCCTGCTGACTTCAAGGTATATTGCAGAGGCTCGCAAGCTGCGCTTGAACCGCTTTGGGCGGCAGGTTACGACGAATTCCTTACGACGCCTGTCGTTTGGGACTACACGGGTGACTAAGCTCTGATTGCAAAATTGTATTCTGCCGCTTGTAACGAGCGGCAGAAGAAAACGTAAAAAACACGCCCCGTCGCGTTTCTCCTTGCGGAGATTTGCGACGGGGTAGTTTTTTGGTTTTGAGAAGCTTGCTGTTATTACTTGTACATATCAAGGAGAAATAAAATTCCTATTATTTCAATAAATTTTTTCGATTTTCTTCGACAATTCTATTTACTTTTTTGAAATGATGTGTTATAATAATATTTGTGACAATATGCATTACTCTATACGGAGGTAAAAAAATGGTCGAAAATTTGCTGAAAGACTACAATAAAAGACTGGAAAAAGAAGCCTTTTTCAAGGCGCTCATTTGCGGCGCGATTATTGGCTTTGCGGCTTTATTCGTAGCAGCAACAATATTTTGGTTGACGGAGTTTAAACACGTCTGGCTCGGCGCGGTTGTATTTGTCGCAGTCACGGGCGCAGGAACTCCGCTTTTCTATTTCAAGAAATTCCGTCCGTCCGCAAGAACAGTTGCTAAGCGTATCGATAAACTCGGCTTGGAAGAAAGAATGCTTACAATGACGCAGTTTGCAAACGATAATTCGTACATAGCGGTTCGTCAACGTGAAGATGCAAAACGCGCGCTTGCGACGGTAAACCCCAAACTCTTGCAAATCGTTATATC
The DNA here is from genome assembly GCA_017463145.1 of Clostridia bacterium. Lineage (GTDB taxonomy): Bacteria > Bacillota > Clostridia > Christensenellales > Borkfalkiaceae > Scatosoma. The sequence continues at coordinate 12,062 of JAFTPR010000022.1, read as the reverse complement.
CGTGCCGCTCATTATCGGTTTGGCAGTAAGCGCATTGACAGGCGCGGGAATGGTTACGGTGTCTGCTTTAAGTAGCGCAGGTCTGCTCAACAGCGGTAAAGAGGTCATTGAAGAAGTTATCACACCGCCCCTCGAAGAATTTGAGGTTTCCTACGACGTTAAAGGCGAGGGCATGATCGAGGGCGAGATTTTTCAAATCGTACTTGAAGGCAGAAACGCCAAGGGCGTTATGGCAGTTGCCGACGACGAATGGGTGTTTATGGGATGGTCTGACGGTGTGGAAGATCCGTACCGCGAAGATATAAACATCCAAGAGGACTTGCACGTAATTGCAATCTTTATGCTCGGTATGGACGGCTTCCCCGGCGACGGTGAAGGCGAAGAAGGCGAAGACCCCAACGCTCCCGATGGCGAAGAGGGGAATAAGCCGGGCAAAGAGGACGGCGGTAAGCGCCCGACTGCCGAATGGCAAGCGAACAATCAGGTAATCGACGGCAAAACGTACTACGGCGGTCCTACGTACGACAATGCGTACGAGCAGGCTATGGAAGAACTTCAACAAAATGAAGAAATCCCCGACGAACTGAAAGCGATCATTGAAAGCTATTTCCAAACGATCGAGCAATAATCAAAAAATAATTTAAAAAGGAAAATATATCATGAAAGAAGAAAAAGTTGCTATGAACGAACAAAACAACGCAGTAGCAGTCAACGAGAGCGACATTGAACTGTTCGGTAAACAATGTGCAAACATTTTTGTACAGGTTTCCCGCGACGTTATCGGTCAAAAGGAAGTTGTGGAAGGTACGATTATCGCTATGATTGCAGGCGGTAACGTGCTTTTGGAAGGTGTGCCCGGGGTTGGTAAAACGCGTCTTGTAAGAACGCTCGGCCGCGTATTCGATTTGCCTTTCTCCCGTATTCAATTCACGCCCGACTTGATGCCTGCCGACGTTACGGGTACGAATATTATCGTTAAGGATGAAAACGGTAACTCCAATTTTGAGTTCCAGCCCGGTCCTATTTTCAGTAACATTATTCTTGCCGACGAAATCAACCGTGCTACGCCGAAAACGCAGTCCGCGCTTCTCGAAGCCATGCAGGAACACACGGTTACGGTTATGGGTGTTTCCAGAAAACTTGAAGAACCGTTCTTCGTTCTTGCAACCCAGAACCCTATCGAGCAAGACGGTACGTATCCTCTGCCCGAAGCACAGATGGACCGTTTCATGTTCAAACTCCTCGTTCCCAACCCCAGCTTGGACGAGCTGATGGCAATCGTCGATATGACGCAGAAAACGATGGCAGAAGTTGCTGACCGCGCTTGTAGCGGCGAACAGCTTTTGAGAATGCGTGAAACGGCAAACCATATCCCCGTTGCGGACGAGGTATTGAGATACGCTATGATTATGACGTCCGCTACGCATCCGGACAGCGAGTGCGCTTCGGAAGCGGCGAAAAAGTATATCCGCGTCGGCGCAAGCCCTCGTGCAGGTCAGGCTCTTATCTCCGCGGCGAAAGTTAAGGCGCTCATCAAGGGCAGATTTAATGTTGCATTCAGCGATATCGACGAATTGGCGTACCCCGTACTCCGTCACCGTATCAAGATGAACTTCGAGGCAATCGCAGAACGTGTTTCGCCCGACGATGCTATTAAATTGATCGTAGAAGAAGTAAGCAAGAACCCCAAATACAAGAAATAAAAAACGGAGTAGGTAATGAAAAGTTCGTATTTGAACGACAAATTTTTCAGTCGGTTAGAAACTTTATCATTAAATTTAAGATCGAATCTCGCAGGATATTTCGGCGGACAACACCTCGTGACCACGTACGGTCAGACGGTGGAATTTGCCGATTATCGAGAATACCAGCTCGGTGACGACATCCGTCGTATCGATTGGAATTTGTTCAGCCGTTTTGAAAAGTATTTCTTGAAACTGTTCACAGACGAACGGCAAATGCAAGTACAGATATTTTTGGACTGTTCCGCCTCGATGGGTAAGGACAACCCCGCAAAAGCCTCGTACGCAATAGGCGCGGCGGGCGCGTTGGGATTCTTGGCTGTACAAAATATGGATAAGCTCTCTTTTAATATAATGAAAGGCGAGCGTAGTGCAAATCCGTTTGGTACCATTATCGGTAAAAATTCCTTTTTCCGCGCAATTAGTTCTTTCGACGATATCGATTTTATTGAGGACGCGGATATCGAGGCTTGCGTAAAAAGCTGTCCCGATACGAGTACAGGCAACGGCTTAACCGTTATCATATCCGATTTTATGACGGAAAGTAATTGGAAAAAAGCGGTTGATTATCTTTGCTACAAGCGTAGACAGGTACTGCTTGTGCAAATCCTTTCGCCCGAGGAGATTGATCCGTCCTACGACGGTCGTGTGAACTTGATTGACTCCGAGTCGGTGGACTTGTCCGACTCCAAGAATATGAAAATCAAGATTACACGTAGCTTACAAAAGGCGTATGAGGAAGCTCTGCACGATTTCAAGCAAGACATCAAAACGTTTTGCACGAAGCGTGGGGTAGACTTTATCACCGTTCGTACGGATGTTCCTATCGAAAGAGTATTATTCAGCGAATTGTTAAAAGTAGGTATTATGGAATGAAATTATTAACACCCTTAGGGTTATTGGGTTTATTAAGTATAGTTGTTTTGATTATTATTTACATAATCAAACCCAATTACCAGCAAAAATTTATTTCCAGTACCTTTGTATGGAAATTAAGTTTAAAATACAGAAAGAAAAGAATTCCGACGAGCAAGCTTCGGAACTTCTTGATTATTCTTTGCCAAATCTTGATCTTAACTTCTTGCGCGTTGATTTTGGCGCAGCCGAATAAGATTTTGAAAGCAGAGATATCAGAAAAGGAAGTTATTATTATCGTCGATTCGTCCGCAAGTATGCGAACGGTAACAGACGGGGAACTTCGTTTCGAGCGCGCGATTGATAGTGCGATTCAATTTGCCGACTCCGTGTTCGAGGAGAACGGGATTGTTTCCGTTATCCTCGCTGATACGAAAGCCTCCGTTTTGGCTTCGCGTATCAGGTCGGATAATCGTATTGCGGTAGCGGACGCATTAGAACCGCTTTTGGACGGCGATACAGCTTGTTCGTACGGTTCAGCAGATTTGGAAGGCGCAGTAGCGCTTTGCGAAGATATCGTTTTGGAAAATCCGGAGGCTAAAATCTACGTGTATACGGATACGACGTATTCGTATCTGCCCGAAGGGATTACGGTTGTAAACGATTTTTGTGACAATGAGGAATGGAACGCGGCGATTTTGAACGCATCTGCGGTTTTGGATGAAGGATATTATTCGTTTACCGTTGACGTAGCGTGCTATAATAGGGATACGCAGATTATGGTGGAAATGGAAATCCACGGCGCAAACGCATTTGATAGCAACGACGCAGGTTTAACTGTTCCTTTCACCGAATACGTAGAATGTACACGCGATCAAACGGTACGTATCGTGTTTATCAATTCCGATTTGTACAATCCCGAAGCGGATGTGGCAGAAAACGTTGTGTATCATCTTATCGAGGATGCAGACGAGATATTCTCCTATCAATCGGTACACATTTCCATCAACGAACAGGATTCGTTTATGGAGGACAACAGTTTCAATATTTATAGCGGTCAAAAAGAAGTCCTCAAAGTAATGTATGCAAGTAAAGTGCCGGGCACAATCAACGATTTTACGACCGGTGCCAACCCTTTCTTTGCAGGTATTATGTATACGTTAAAGGTTGCTTATGAGGATCGTTGGGATATTCAGTTTACCGAATTGGATTCGCAGGCTGATTACGAGTTGGAAGGCTACGATTTGTATATATTCGAGCATACCATGCCCACGACCATGCCCAAAGACGGCGTTGTAATCTTGGCTGACCCGTGGTCCGCGCCCGATAAGTCGGGTATTCGTGTTGGCACAACGGCGCATACCAATCACAGCGCGCCCTTGGAAGTTGCGGAACAACATCCCATTCTTAACAACGTGGTGGCAGAAAATATTACGCTCAGCAGTTATATTCCCATTACTTATTACGACCCGTCCTATCAAATTCTGTTGAGTTGCAATAGCAGACCCGCATTAATGGTAAGAAACGACGAGAACGCGAAAGTGGTTGTGATGCCGTTCAATATTCACTATTCCAACATAGCAATCTCTAAGGACTTCCCTATCTTAATGTATAATCTTTTTGAGTATTTCTTCCCGGCAACGGTGAAAGGGAACTCTTTTGAAGTCAATGAAAACGTTGCAGTTAATGCGCGTGGTGACGAGCTGTACGTTACTCTCGGCGATCAGCACCTGTATACGTTCAACGAATTCCCGACGGTTATGAAGGTGGCTACGCCGGGTACGTATCAATTAACGCAAACGACGTTTTCCGGTAAAAACGTAACGGAGAGCATTTACGTAAAAATTCCTGCGCTGGAAAGTAATATCTGGCGCGTGGACGAAACGCTTGAAAGTCCGTACGCAGAACGAAAACAGGAAGACTTCTTTAAAGACTTAATGGTCTACGTAGCGGCTGCTTTAGTTGCCCTGCTCTTTATCGAGTGGTGGTTGCAGAGCCGTGAAACGATGTAAAGGAGGAAGAAAATGCATAATTTCAGTATAGAATTTTCTTATCCTTGGCTACTGCTTCTTCTTGTTCCTGCCGTCGTTCTTACGTTACTTCCGTATTTCAAGCTTTCTAAACGATACAGAAGAACGAGAAACCGTATCACGTCTATCGTTTTGCACCTTACCATTATGGTTTTGGCGATTTCTGCGCTTGCGGGAATGAAGTTCCATTATCAAATCCCCAATCACGAAAACGAAATTTTGCTTTTGGTGGACGTGTCGGATACAGAGGAGCAAGCGGCAGACACCCGTGACGAGTTCGTGCAGACGGTTTTGCAAGACAGCCGTTACGATAACTATAAAGTCGGCGTTGTGACGTTTGGTTTCGATCAACAGTACGCCGTGCCGCTTACGGCAGAGGTAGACGGTATTTTCGGAAAATACCTTGACGCAAAGCTTCCTGACACAAGCGCAACGAATATCGCTAGTGCGTTGTCGTATGCAAAGGGCTTGTTCGAGTATCCCGAAACGGCAAAAATCGTCTTGATTACGGACGGTAAAGAAACGGACGAAGAGGCAAGCCTCGTCATTCGTTCGGTTGTTGCGCAGGGTACAAAGGTAGACACCGTGTACATTCCTTCCGCTTACGAGGGGAACGATATCCAAATTATCGGCGTGGAGTTACCCGATTATCACGTAAACGCATTGGAGGAATGTTCCTTCAATATCACCGTACAAAGTCAATACGCTACGACGGTAACGTTCGATTTGCTCGATAACGGCGAAGAGAGCGAAACGGGAACGGGTACGTTCGAGCTGATCCAAGGAAAGCAAACGGTTACGTTAAAGCATACCTTTAAAGATCCTGGCTTGCACGATTTGACATTTAGAATGACCGTCGTAGACGATCTTTTAGAAGAGAACAATACGTATAATGCGTATCTCAATCTTGAAGTATTTAACAAGCTTCTTATTCTCAATAGTGAAGAAGGGGCTTCGGAAAAACTTGAAGAGATGATCAATAAAGAAAAGTATTACGTAATCGATTCCAAAAATATTATAGACGAGGACGTACCTACTACGGTTGACGAGCTTCGCGCGTACGATCAGGTCATCTTAAATAACATTGCAAACTACAATATGCCCGAGGGTTTCGACGTAATTTTGGAATCCTACGTGCGGGATTTCGGAGGCGGTCTTTTCACTGTCGGCGGAAATGATGCAAGCGGCAATGCCAATGCATATAACCGTACGGATATGTACGGTACGCTGTATCAACAGATGTTGCCTGTCGAAGCAATCAACTATACGCCACCTGTCGGTGTCGTAATCATTATCGACCGTTCGGGTTCAATGGGTGGCGATGGTTCGTCGACGAAACTTGATTGGGCAAAAGCGGGCGCATCCTCCTGTTTGGACGCTTTAACCGATAGGGATTATTTAAGTATTATGACGTTGGACGACGAGCATAGCACGATTTTGTCGCTCACGCCCTGTACGCAAAAAGCAAAAATCCTTGCGGCAATCAACTCCATCGAAACGGCGGAGGGCGCAACGATATTCCCGGGCGCAATCGAACGTGCGGGGCAATCGCTTCAAGCGTTGCAAAACGTAGATAAACGCCATATCATTATCGTCACAGACGGTGAAGTTCCTGTTGAACAGGTTGAGGATTACGAAATGCTGATCGATACCTTCTATAAAAACGCAGGTATCACCTTGTCCATTGTCGGTATCGAGATGCAGAAAGGCTCGAAAGCATATACGCAGATGAAATCTGCGGCAGATCTCGGTCACGGCAGATTGATTACGGCAAAATCGGAAGAACTTGTACGTTTAATGCGTGAAGAACTGAAAGCGCCTGAAATCAAAGAAGTAAACTATAAAACGTTCAATCCTATTTTGAATAACCTTACTTCACCTCTCGTGCAGGGTCTTGACCGTGGTACGGGTGAAAATAAAGACCGTTTGACGGTCACGCTCGACGGATTCTACGGCGTAAAGGTTAGAGAAACGGCAGACTTAGTCCTTGTAGGCGAGTTCTCCGTACCTCTCTATGCGCAATGGAAGTACGGCGTTGGTATGGTAGGCAGCTTTATGTGCGACTTGAAAGGCACGGGCGATTCGTGGTCGATTGAGTTTATGAACGATTCCAACGGTAAGCAGTTTATCACGAACGTTATCAATAATTTGATGCCGACGGAAAACATTCGTCCCAATGAAATCAAGGCGGACTTGAAAGAGGATAACTACACCAATAAGCTCAGTATTTATACCACGCTTGAAGAAGGCGAAACGATCAAAGGCGAGCTGATACAAATTACGTCAAGCGGCGAAGTTACTACCTCGTTGAATAGTGTCACAGCCGGCACGAAAGAACAGCTTCGCACACTTCCCTGTTACGTCACGGCGGCGTTGAACGAAAACAACAATTACAGCCGTTGCGATTTCGTTGTCAGAAAGAGCGGCGTATATAAGCTTGTTCTTACAAAAGTCAATAAAGACGGTAAACAGGTAGCCGATTCGCTCGTATTCTATAAATCTTTTGCCTATTCCGAGGAATATGACGTATACGCAGAGGATACGGAAATCACGCCCGAGCAATCTCTTGAAACGCTTGCGGCGCGCGGCGAAGGCGCAAAGGTGGCGGATTTGGAAAACCCGTGGGAAATCTTCGACGGTTTCGTTACGGCAATTGATCGCTACTATGATCCCCGCTTCCTGTTTATGATTCTTTCGCTCGTATTGTTCCTGTTGGATATTGCGGTGCGTAAGTTCAAATTCAAGTGGCCGCACGAAATTATTCGTGATATTAAAGAAAAAAAGAAGAAGTCTAAATAACGATTAAAAACGTTTAGCATAGATTCAAATTCCCAAGGAGGGGTTATGAAAAAGCTAAAAAGATTTGCCTTAATTGGCTTGTTAATATGCGTTTTTGCAGTATTCGGAGTATTTGCCGTCGGCTGCAAGTCAGACGCGTTAGACGTTCCTACGGGATTCACGTTGGACGAAACGAACCGTTTGAGTTGGGAAGTCGTTGACAATGCGCGTAGCTATACTCTGTCTATTAAAAACGTAGCAAGCGGCAAAACGTTGGAGGAAACTGCGAGAAAAGCAAATTACTCGCTTTCCTCTCTCGCCGAAGGCGATTATGAAATCCGTATTAAAGCGGTAGCGGGTGGTATTGACGGCGAGGATTCCGCTTGGTCAAGCGCGTTCTATTTCCATAAGGACTACGAAACAGGTTGTATCTATACGCTTATCAACAACGTCGAATATGAAATCACGCGCGTAGGTATGGCAGCGGGTACGGTGTATATTGAGGATGAATTCCTCGGTAAGCCCGTTACGAGTATTGCCGCTTCGGCTTTCAAGGGTAGTAGCCGCGTAGAGAATATCGAGATTGGTAACAACGTCGTTTCGATTGGTGACAGCGCCTTTTATAACTGCTCGAAATTGACCTCGGTCAAAATCCCTGATTCGGTAACAAGTATCGGTATGTCTGCGTTCCAGGCGTGCCGTGTGCTCAAAACAATCAATATTCCCAAAGGCGTTACGGCGATTAGCGACTATATGTTCTCGTATTGCCGCGCTTTGGAGGAAATTACCATACACAACGCGGTTGAAACGATTGGTATTTCTGCCTTTGCGAACTGTTCTGCGTTGAAAGAAATCGAAATCCCCGACTCTGTTAAGACGGTATCGGAGTTTGCATTCTCGGCAAATACTGCCTTGGAAACGGTTTCCGTTGGAGAAAGCGTATCCGCCTTGGGCGAGTCCGTTTTCTACAACTGTTCGGCATTGAAGAACGTAACGTTTGCGCAAGACTGCGTGTTGGGTTCGATTGGCGAATATACGTTCTCGGGGTGTAAGGCGTTGGAAACAATTGTTTTGCCGCAGGAAGTAGCGAGTATCGGTGCTTGGTGCTTTTACGAATCAGAGCTTTTGGGCGAGATTGATATTCCCGAAAAGGTAGCTTCGATTGGCGCGTCTGCGTTCGACGGCACGAAACTTTACAAGGACGCCGTGGAAGCATCTGCTGAATTTATTTACGCAGACGATTGGTTGATCGGTTGTACGGAAGAAAAGAAAGAAACGATAGTGGACATAACGATTGATACGCTTAAAAGCGGTGTTATCGGTATAGCGGATCAAGTATTTTCTGATTGTAAAGTTCTTAATACCGTAACGCTTCCCGATACGGTCAGATATTTGGGTAACTTCGCATTCAATAGTTGTCCTTTAACCAAGTTCCATACGACGGGTAACTCACTTGTAAGCATTGGTAACAGCGCATTCCAAGATTGTATCTATCTTGGCAATATCGTCCTCGGAGCAGGATTGGAAACCATTGGCGATTATGCGTTCTATAATTGTAGTGCAATTTATAACAGTAGCTTGGATGACAGCTCAATTATTCCCGAATCGGTAACGTCTATTGGACAGTATGCATTCAGAAATACGGGGCTTTGGAACAATGCAGGCAACGGACCCGTGTATGCGGGTAATTGGGTTGTCGGCGTAAAAGGCAACCCTGGTACGGTTACGCTTGATCCCGAAACAATTGGCATTGCAGACTATGCGTTTTATAAATGCAGTTCTCTTTCGGCTGTTATCGGTCTTTCCTATGCAAGATACATAGGTCGTGGCGCATTCTCCACTTGCGATCGGTTGGCAACGGTCACGTTGAACCGTAACCTGCGGAAAATTCAACCGTATACCTTCTATAAATGTCCGTCGTTATACAGCATCAGCTTGCCTTCTCGTTTGACGTACGTCGGTAGATCGGCGTTTTATAAATGCACAACACTCAAAGAAATTGATTTCTCGGGTACGATCGTCGAAACAATCGAACCGTATGCATTCTATGATTGTTTTAGTCTTAAAGACGTTGACCTTGGCGACACGCTGGAAACGATTGGCGAATACGCATTTTATCATTGCGCTGCCATTGACGAACTTACCATTCCGTCAACGGTGAGAACGTTGGGCAGCCGTGCGTTTGCAAAGTGCAGCAGTATGAAAACGTTGACGATCGAAGAGGGTATTGAAACGATTGGTGAATATTCTTTCCATAGCAGTATCAATTTGGAAAGCCTTACGCTTCCCGATTCCGTAAAAACAGTAGAACAATATGCGTTCTATAAATGCAAGGGCGTAAAAGAGCTTTGCTTGGGCGCAGGTGTTGAAACGGTGGGCGAATATGCTTTCTACAACTTTGAAAGCATCACCGATTTCGTTCTGCCGAAAACGGTGAAGAGTATAGGCAGGTATGCGTTTAAGGGCATGGCTAATCTGAATTCGCTTGTCATTCCTTCGGATATTACGGCAATCGAAGCATATTCTTTCTATGGCGCAAAAACCATTACTTTCTATACGGATGCGGAAAACTTAGCGGCAACGTCTTGGAACGAGCGTTGGAACGCTTCGCACCGTCCCGTAGTCTGGGGCTGTACACTTTCGGAGGATAAGACGTACGTAGTGTCCGTGACGATTACGGAAGAAACGCTTCAAAACGTAAACGCAACAGGCGGCTTTAAAGCGCCTATCCGCAAGGGATATTCGTTTGATGGTTGGGCTACGTCGAGCGATGCAACGGAAGCAACGTACAATCCGCATAGAATTATGGATGCGCCCGTTGGCACGACGCTGTACGCAATTTGGTCGAAAGATTAAACAGTAAATAAAAAAGCAGGATATAATTTTCTTAATTTTGGAAGGAGAAACTCGGAATGAGAAAGATCAAGAAATGTTTATTGACGTTGGGGTTGGTAATGTGCGGAAGCTTAACCGCAATTTCCCTTACGGCTTGTAAGGACGATAAAGCGAAATACGTATTCAACACCAACGGTGGCGAAACGATCGCTTCCGTCGAAAAAGAAGTCGGATCTGATTATACGTTGCCCGTTCCCAAAAGAGAGGGGTACAGCTTCGAGGGCTGGTATACGAACGCTGATTGCTCGGGTTCGCCCGTAACGACGGTTAAGGTCGGCGGCAGTCAAACGTTTTATGCGAAATGGGAAAAACTTTGCGCTATTACGTTGGACCTTGACGGCGGTTCGCTTGCGGATACGGCAAATACGCTGTATTTGAAAGCGGGCGAAAACGTTTACGAGTTTATGCAATCGTACGTTCCCGCAAAAAGCGGACTGACGTTCGGCGCATGGTTCAACGGCGAAAACGAGCTTGCTCAAAACACAAAGATAACGGATGCAGGTATCACGCTGAAAGCGAAATACAAGGTTGCATATACGGTAGAGCTTTGGACGGAAAAACTTTCGGGCGAGGGTTACGAAAAGGTTTTAGAAGACGTACACTCTTCCGCATACGTAAATACTGCGTTCACTTCCGAGCAATCGCTTACAGGCTATACGGAAAACAAAACGTACGTTGATGCAGTTACGCAAAAAACGTTGAGCGCAACCGCTTCGGAAAACGTATTCAAACACTATTTCGACAGAATGACGTTCAACGTTGCGTATCATACCAATTTCCCCAACGGTTCGGGGTCGTCATCGCAACCGCAACCGGTAAAATACGGTGAATACGTATCCGTTCCTACCGATTACGAATACGAGGGATATTGCCTGATCGGTTGGGCTACGAGCGCAACAGGTGACGTCGTTTACAAAACGAACTATTTGGAAAACCGTTTGTTTAACCGTGCGGAGGGTGAAGAAGCGCCTAAGGCGGATACGTTTACGCCGGAAAGACATATGACGTTGTTTGCCGTTTGGGCAAAAGGTCGTACGGACGTATTCGGCGGCAAAGATTATCTCTATCATTTGGACGAAACGTCGAAAGATATCTATCTTTCCCGTGGTAATATCATTTTTAAGGGTGAGTATTCCGCAAAAAATAACGAGTTTATTTTCCTTAACGATAAAGACGACGTACTTTTCTCGGGTAAAATGATCGGTGAAAGCACGTATGCGTATTATAATGCGGTTCGCTCAGAGGTCGCCAGCAGTTTGTACAAGGTCGGTGAAGGTCTTGTAGAAACGACGAAAATCTATTTCGACGAATACAACGGTATCGAGTACGTAGAAAACAGCGTTGCCTCGAACGGTACGTATTATATTGATAAAGAAGGATATTATGTCGCAACGTTTACCGAAGGCGAGCTCGCGGGCAAAACGTTGACAATCTTAACAGGTACGGTCACGGCAGACGACGGATCGGAACAGCCTGCATTCCAGCTTCGTAACGAGGACGAGGTTGCGCTCGGTTCGCTTTCCCGTTTCCTTGTCAACGGTTCAATGGTATCTCTTCGCTCCGAATATCAACTTACTTTAAACGGTTGGGGTACGGCAACGTATACAATGGGTACGTCAAAATACACGTTCAGCTACACAATGGATAAAGAGAAACAAACGATTTCTCTTAGCAACTCCAATGGTGTTGAGGAATTGGTGGCACGTGTCATTGAGATTAACGGCAAAAAAGGTTTCACCTTCTATGAAGAAGGGTTGGAACG
>JAFTPR010000021.1 GCA_017463145.1 Clostridia bacterium | reverse complement strand
TACTTGGTGGGGGAATACCCCGAACACCTTTTCGGGTAACGAGTGCTTTTGCACGCCGTAATGATAATAAAGCCCTGCTTGCGCTCCCCAACAAACGTGGAACGTGCTATGCACGTGCGTTTTGCTCCATTCCATGATTTCGCAAAGCTCTTGCCAGTATTCCACCTCTTCAAATTCAAGAAGTTCAACGGGTGCACCCGTAATGATCATACCGTCGAATTTTCTGTTCTTGACGTCCTTGAACGTCTTGTAAAAGGCGAGCAAATGCTCCTCCGCTACGTTTTTAGAGCGGTGGGATTCCGTGTGTATGAGTTCCATTTCCACCTGTAAAGGGGAATTGCCCAAAAGTCGAGCGAATTGCGTTTCCGTTTCGATTTTTTTGGGCATGAGGTTGAGAATGAGTATTTTCAAAGGACGGATATCCTGCGTAATGGCACGCTTTTCCGTCATAACGAAAATATTTTCGCTTTCCAGCGTTTTTACCGCAGGTAAGTTGTCGGGAATTTTAATAGGCATAGTTGTATTCTACCTTTTTATTTTTAAAGTGTGTTTAATGCTTGCGCTATATCTTCTATGAGGTCTTCGTAGCTTTCCAAACCGCAGGAAAGACGAACGAGATCGCCAGGTACGCCTGCTGCAATCAATTCCTGTTCGTTCATTTGACGGTGCGTTGCGCTTGCAGGGTGCAAGCAACAGCTTCTTGCGTCCGCTACGTGCGTTTCGATCGCAATGAGCTTCAACGCTTTCATGAACTTTTCTGCCGCCGCTCTGCCGCCTTTTACGCCAAAGCTGACCACGCCGCAAGTGCCTTTCGGCATATACTTTTGCGCACGAGCGTAATACTTGTTGGATTCAAGACCTGGATAGTTTACCCAACCGATCTTATCGTTGCTTTCCAAAAATTCCGCTACCTTTTGCGCATTCAGACAATGGCGTTCCATTCTCACGTGCAAGCTTTCCAAACCGAGGTTGAGATAGAATGCGCTTTGAGGGGATTGCGTGCAACCGAAATCTCTCATGAACTGAGCGGTTGCTTTTGTAATATATGCGCCGCCTTGACCGAATTTTTCAGCGTAAGTAATGCCGTGATAGCTATCGTCTGGCGTGCAAAGACCAGGGAATTTTTCCTTATGCGCCATCCAGTCGAATTTTCCTGAATCGACGATACAACCGCCGACGGCTGTGCCGTGTCCGTCCATATACTTGGTGGTGGAGTGCGTAACGATATCTGCGCCGTGCTCAAAAGGACGGCAGTTGATAGGGGTTGCGAACGTGTTGTCGATAATAAGCGGAACGCCGTGTTTATGCGCCGCTTTTGCAAAGCGTTCGATGTCCAACACCGTCAAAGCAGGATTTGCAATCGTTTCGCCGAACACCGCTTTGGTGTTGGGACGGAATGCTTTTTCTAATTCTTCCTCAGAACAATCGGGGTCAACGAACGTAAACTCTATGCCCATTTTTTTCATGGTAACGGCAAAAAGGTTGTACGTACCGCCGTAAATGGACGAAGAAGAAACCACGTGGTCGCCTACGCTTGCGATATTGAACACGGCGAAAAAGGACGCCGCTTGTCCAGAGGAAAGGAGCATGGCTGCGCTACCGCCCTCCAACTCGCAAATTTTAGCGGCTACCGTGTCGCAGGTAGGGTTTTGTAAACGGGAATAAAAATATCCGCTTGCCTCTAAGTCAAAGAGCTTTCCCATATCCTCGCTCGTAGCATATTTAAAAGTCGTACTTTGAATAATCGGTACTTGTCTGGGTTCTCCGTTGCCGGGGGTGTAACCGCCCTGCACGCATTTCGTTTCGATACGTTGATTTTTCATATTTTTTCTCCTAATCGCAATGATTTTTTTCTTGCGACAATATATATTAAAGTATAGCACAGCGCACGTTTTTCGTCAAGTATTTTTAAGGTTTTCCCTTTCTTTGAGGATAAAAAAAAGAGCAAAGAACAAAATAATTACTATGAGAATAAAATCAGGTATTATTTTGGCGGCGTTACCGCTTTGCATAAACTTAACCGCTTGTTCTTGTGGGAATAAGCAAAACGCAGACGTGGCGGCAGATATCGTATATCGGGAAGACTACCGTTCTGTATACAAAGCCATCGGGGAAAGGGTTACAATCGATATGGTTCAAGAAAAAGAGGACGGGAGAGCCTACGTTAACTTAGACGGCGTGGAATACGAGTTGGGTATGGATTTTTTGTCCATGGCGATGGTGTATAACACCGAACCTGCGGGAAACTTTTCCACAAACGAAGACGTATACAACGAATGGTGGAGATTGTATATTCAACGTTGGAATATGCTTGCGCCCGAAGCGCCCTTGTATTCTAATCAATATTACGACGTATATAACGCAAAAATCGATAAGCTGGAAACCAACCCCTACTGGAACGTTACGGACACTATTGTAAGCGCAAAGGTGATTTCAGGAGAAAATTCCGTGATTTTGGGCAGTCATACCGAGCTTTCGGGATTGTTTAGAAACGCTTCCTTTGGAAAATCTGCGCCTGCCGCTTCCGACTTGGATATTCAGAGGCTGACAACGGGATATTCCACCGTCGTTACAGACATGGGTGGCTCGTATGAGTGGGCAGGATCGGAAATTTTGCGCTCGCATACGGAAACGGAAAACGCAGACGGGACGAAAACGTTCACCATGCAGATTGCGGACGACCTCACGTTTTCAGACGGAACGAAAATAAAAGCGGAAAATTATCTCGTGGGTGTGTTGGCGGGAAGCGGCAAGGTCATGCGAGAGGCTGGTGGCGGAGAAGCCGCAGGTATGACGCTGGTCGGCTACGAAGCGTTTAACGCTTATCAAGGCGAGGGAGAACCCGTTCCCTTTGCAGGCGTCAGACTGTTAGACGAGCATACCTTTTCCGTAACGATAAAAAAGGAATATGCAAACTATTATTATGCGCTCAATTACAGCAGTTTTTCGCCTTTGCCGACTGCGTTATATTGCGGAGAATTTGCCGTTAAGGACGACGGACAAGGGGCGTATATCGAAAAGGGCTTTTATGAAAAAGCAGAGAAAAACGGGGTGCAAAGCTATAAAATGGCGGAAAAAATTACGCAAAACGTGAATAACGTCAGCGCCGTTGCATTTCCCTATTCAGGGCCGTACGTGTTAGAAAATTACGATAAAGCGGCAAAGGTGGCAACCTTAAAACGGAATGAAAAATACAAAGGGGATAACAGAGGCGTTCCAAGCATTGAAAAAATTTCTTACGTCAAAATCGTGGCGGAAACGCAGCTTGATCAATTAAAGCAAGGCAGAGTGGACGTACTTTCTTCCATTACGGGAGGAGAAGAAACGAAAGCGGCGCTTGCCGTAGTGGACGGAAAGAAGTTTAAGGAAACGCATTACGATAGGGCGGGTTACGGTAAACTTGCATTCCGATGCGATTTCTCGCCTACGCAGTTTGCCGAGGTGCGTCGGGCGGTCATGCACACGATTGACAGAAACGAGTTTGCGCAGACCTTTACAGGCGGCTACGGGAGCGTAGTGGACGGGCCGTATTACGTTGGCTCGTCTACCTATCTTGCTGTGAAAGACCGTTTGAAGTTGAATAAATACGAATACAGCGTGGAAAAAGCAAAAGCGGAGCTTGAAAAAGGCGGTTGGGTTTATAACGCAGAGGGGCAACCCTATCAAGAGGGCGTGGGCGTGCGGTATAAAAAACTGACGGGTTATGAAAAGACGTATAATAATTTGACCTTTGCCGCTTCGGACAATAAGTATAAAACGGTAAAAGTAGACGGAGAATATTATATGCCGCTCGTTATCAACTGGATGGGAACGCAACCCAACACCGTTACCGACCAACTTATCACTTCTTGGCAAACGAACAAAAATGCAGGAGAAAAAATCGGTGCGTATATCACGTATACGTCGGGGGATTTGACGTCGGCGTTGTACGGAGAATATTGTCAAATGCCAGCTTACGGATTTACAAAGGCGAGATACGGAGCTGTGAATTTTGCAACGGGCTTTACGAGCGCAGCGTACGACCAAGCGTTTTCTTGTACGCTCGATACGGATATGTACGACAATTACAGCACGAACTATCTTAGGGACGAAGCGGACTTTTTAAGCAATTACTAAACGTAAAAAAGGAGAAAAGCTATGTGGAAATATATCGGCAAACGTTGTTTATATATGCTGGGAATACTCTTGCTTTTGTCCTTTTTGGTGTTTGCGGTGTATAATCTTTTGCCTGTGGATAAGGCGGCGGATATGGCAATGCAGGAAATTGCAGCCAACAAGAATTTGAATTATGCCGAACGGTATTTATACTGGCAAAGAAAATACGGCTTGGACGGCGGATTGTTGACGAGATATTTGCGGTGGTTTGGCTTAAAATCTTTTTACGACGGCTCGTTCAACGGTCTGTTACAGGGGAATTTAGGTACTTCCGTCGCTTACGGCAAACCCGTTTTGGAGGTAGTGAAAGAGCCACTTTTAAACACTGTGTTTTTAAACGGCTTCGGGGCGGTGGAAGCGCTTGGAATCACCATTCCCTTGGGAATATTTTGCGCTCAAAAAAAGGGGAGTAAACGGGACGTTGCCGTGCAAGTGGGAACAATCGTAGGGTACAGTATGCCCGTGTTTATTATCGCCATTTTGTTTATCTGGTTGTTTGCGGTAAAGCTGAACATATTCCCTGTGTCGGGAATGTCGTCCGTGGGGAAGGATTACGTTGGTTTTCGGGCTTTTTTGGATAGACTGTATCATTTTGCGTTGCCGCTTATGGTGATGACCTTTTGCTCGCTTGGCGGTATGACGAGGTACGTGCGAGCGTCTATGATAGACGCATTAAGACAGGACTTTATACGAACGGCACGGGCAAAAGGACTGAGGGAAAACGTTGTCGTGCGTTCTCACGCATGGCGACACGCTTTGATTCCCGTCGTTTCGCTTATAATCGGTTGGTTTCTCGGTATCTTTTCGGGTTCGATTATGATAGAGAATATATTCGGACTTAACGGACTTGGAAAGGTTTATTTTGATGCGTTGACCGCAAACGATAACGAAATCGTGCTCGCCATGCAGATGTTTTATATCTTTTTAGCGTTGATAGGGAATTTGCTCGTGGACCTTGCGTATGGTTTGGTCGATCCGAGAATAAGATTATAGGTGTTATGAAAGAGAAAAAATCATTCCTTAAAATTATATACGAGGCTACCATGTCTGCGTTGAAGTCGGTTGGGCGGTGGATAAAACGCCTGTTTATCAAAGAAAAATTGCCGTTGAAAGAAGGG
>JAFTPR010000016.1 GCA_017463145.1 Clostridia bacterium | reverse complement strand
GCGTGGCAAGTACACGCTACTTCCACGTCCGCTTTTTGCTTGCGGGCGGTCGTTTCCACGTGTACGCACTCCCATGCGACGTCAGTTTCGTAATCGTATTGTTCTTCACAGGAAGGGCAAAACGAACGCCGAATACGCTTGCCGTTCACCACCACGCTTCCGTAAATCATAAGCCCGCCAAAAATAGAGCCTGCAATCCAGTACCCGCCCAGCACGCATTGCAATACGACAAACAAAATCGTAATGCCTATGCAAACCCACGTAATGATTTTATTTTTCTTCAAGATTTGTTTTAAGGGTGTCATAAAAATACCTCCGTTGTAAAATGTAGTATTATTATATAGGATTTTTCCCTATATGTCAAGTATTTTATAGGAATTTTGTCTATAATTTTTATATTTATAGGAGGATTTTTATGAAAAGCGCAATGGAGATAGCGAAGATTGTAGGGGACAATTTGAAAAGTGCGCGAAAAGCAAAAGGTTTAACGCAAAAAGCCTTAGCGGCTGAATTGCACAAATACCAATCGGATTACAGTGAATACGAAACGGGTAAAATCGAATTGGATTACGAAAAAATTGTCTATTTATGCAACCGGTTGGATATTACCCCCAACGACTTATTCGATATTTATTAATTTACCTCCAAACAAAAAGCGGGCTTGCTTGTCAGCAAGTCCGCTTTTTTGTTTATTCAATCATTGGCGAGGGTTTTTGATATTCGCTTGAGCTGCGGACAATCTTGCAATGGGAACGCGGTAAGGCGAGCAAGAAACGTAGCTAAGCCCGATCGAATGACAGAACTCGATGGACGAAGGATCGCCGCCGTGTTCGCCGCAAATGCCGCAATGCATTTCAGGACGAGCTTTCTTACCGTTTACAACTGCCATTTCCATAAGCTGACCGACACCCGTCGTATCCAATCTTGCGAACGGATCGGATTCGTAAATCTTGTTCGCATAGTATGCGGGCAAGAATTTACCTGCGTCGTCACGGGAGAACCCGAACGTCATTTGCGTCAAGTCGTTCGTACCGAAGCAGAAGAATTCCGCCTCTTTTGCAATCTCTTCCGCCGTCAAGCACGCACGGGGAATTTCGATCATTGTACCAACTTCGTATTTAAGCGCAACGCCCGAAGCCTTGATAACTTCCTCTGCCGTCTTAACAACGATATCTTTTACGAACTTCAACTCTTTCGTTTCGCCCGTAAGCGGAATCATGATTTCGGGAACAAGCGTCCAATCGGGGTGTTTCTTCACAACGTTAATCGCTGCTTTGATAACAGCTTTCGTCTGCATAACCGCAATTTCGGGATACGTAACCGTCAAACGGCAGCCACGGTGACCCATCATCGGGTTAAATTCGTGCAAGGAAGCAATAATATCTTTGATTTGCGCAACCGTCTTATTCTGCGTTTTTGCAAGCGCAGCAATATCCTCTTCCGCCGTAGGCACGAACTCATGCAGAGGGGGATCGAGGAAACGAATGGTTACGGGGTAGCCGCCGAGCGCCTCGAACAAGCCCTCGAAGTCAGCTTGTTGCATAGGTTCAATCTTCGCAAGCGCCGCTTCTCTTTCTTCTACCGTATCCGAGCAGATCATTTCTCTGAATGCACCGATTCTTGCGGGATCGAAGAACATATGCTCCGTACGGCAAAGACCGATACCCTGCGCGCCAAACGCAACCGCTTGTTTTGCATCTGCGGGCGTGTCCGCATTCGTTCTTACGCCGAGCGCCTTATATTTATCCGCAAGTTCCATAATACGTCCGAAGTAACCGGAGTTAGGGTCTGCGGGAACAGTTTTGATCAAGCAATCGTAGATCGTACCCGTCGAACCGTCAAGCGAAAGCACGTCGCCTTCCTTGAAAATCTTGCCCGCAAGCTCGAACCACTTCTCTTCTTCGTGCATCTTGATATCGCCGCAACCGGAAACACAGCACGTACCCATACCGCGGGCAACAACTGCCGCGTGAGAGGTTTGACCGCCACGTACCGTCAAGATACCTTGCGAATATTTCATACCCTCGATATCTTCGGGGGAAGTTTCCAATCTTACGAGAATAACTTTCTCGCCTTTCTTGCCCTCTACAACAGCGTCTTCTGCCGTGAACACAATCTTACCCGCAGCCGCGCCGGGGGAAGCCGCAATACCTTTGCCAACAACGTTGTTCTTGTCTGCGTCTTTAAGCGCTTTCGCGTCGAATTGAGGGTGAAGCAACATATCGAGCGATTTAGCATCAATCTGCATAAGCGCTTCCTGTTCCGTAATCATACCCTCGTCAATCAAATCGCAAGCAATCTTGATAGCCGCCGCAGCCGTTCTCTTACCGTTACGGGTTTGCAGCATATACAACTTCTTATCCTGAATGGTGAACTCCATATCCTGCATATCGCGGTAATGGTTTTCAAGGATTTCGCAAACCTTCAAGAACTGCGCGTATACTTCGGGGAATACCTCTTTCATTTGCTCGATAGGCATCGGGGTACGAACACCTGCAACAACGTCTTCGCCTTGCGCGTTGGTGAGAAACTCACCCATAAGACCCTTTTCGCCCGTTGCGGGATTACGCGTGAACGCAACACCCGTACCCGAAGTTTCGCCCATATTACCGAATGCCATCATCTGTACGTTGACTGCCGTACCCCAGCTGTAAGGGATATCGTGGTCCATACGGTAGATGTTCGCACGAGGGTTGTCCCAAGAACGGAATACCGCTTTAACCGCCTCGAAGAGCTGTTCTTTGGGATCGTTGGGGAATTCTTTGCCGAGTTGCTTTTTGTACTCTGCCTTGAATTGGTTTGCAAGCGCTTTCAAATCGTCTGCGTCAAGCTCTACGTCCTGCGTAACGCCTTTCTTTTCTTTCATTTCGTCGATAAGCTTCTCGAAATACTTCTTGCCTACTTCCATAACGACGTCCGAGAACATCTGAATAAAGCGGCGATAGCAGTCCCAAGCCCAACGGGGATTGCCCGATTTCGTTGCCAACGTATTGACAACTTCTTCGTTCAAACCAAGGTTCAAAATCGTGTCCATCATGCCGGGCATGGAAGCGCGCGCGCCTGAACGTACGGAAACGAGCAAGGGATTTTCCTTGTCACCGAATTTCATACCGCAGATGTTTTCCATCTTTTCGATATACTCCATGATCTCCGCCTGAATAGAGGGGTTGATCTGTCTACCGTCTTCATAATATTGCGTACAAGCTTCCGTCGAAATCGTGAAGCCCTGAGGCACGGGAAGACCGATATTGGTCATTTCCGCAAGGTTCGCGCCTTTGCCGCCGAGGATCTCACGCATTTTTGCGTTACCTTCCGTGAAGAGATAGCAATACTTTTTTGCCATAGTTATACTTCCTCCAAGTTAATTTTTTTCTTTTTTAGCATATTTTAACCGCAAAAACGCTCGCGCCCTACATCTTTGAGGCGCAAGTCCGTTTTAGCCATATATCATTTTATAATAAAACACAAGAAATATCAAGCCTTTCGACCCGCTTTTTGGAAATTTTTTGTTTTTTTATTGGATTTTTTTACGCCTTTTGTGCAAGACGTTCAAAACCTTTTTACTTATAACATATTAAAGAATGCTCTTTCACCCGAAAGCAATTCCTCGTCGAGTATCCATTCTCCGTTCTTCTTTACAACGCCAAAACCACACTCTTTTGCCGTTTCGTATAAATCCGAGCCGTCGTAGCCCACGAAATTATCGCCCGTTTCGTCCAAAATCCGTTTTGCTTCGGGTGTGAAACGGGAGGTCGTAATAAAGATACCTCTGCAATTTTGTTTGCCCTGTTTGGCTTGTCGGCACACGCAAGCGCCGATAAATTGTTGCAACAGCGTTTCCCCTACGACCCACAGCTTTTCGTCACCCTTGTCAGGGTCCCAATTTTTCGCCTGTATGTAGATCGTTTCTCTAAAACCCAATATATCCGTCAGTTCCAACTCCCCGTCGATACCGCCGTCGTGATCGCCGCCGTTGATTTTCAAGCCCTCTAATCTTCTGCCGTTCCTTCTTGAATATTTTTCCAATAAATACACGGAATAATACTCGAAATACTCCCCGCCAAGGCGGTGCAATCTGTTTAAAAACGCCTCCTGCAACTTCTCGTCTGCCGTCAGTACGCGAGGACGGGCATTATTGCCGCGCGTTGCCTTTACGATACGGCTTTCCTGCGCGGGTTTTTTGGGCGTTTCCTTGGGCTTGTCCGCTTTTTGCACGGGAGCGGCTTGCTCCATTTTTTTCACAGGCGCGGGGGCAGGTACAGCTTGAATGTCCTTTTTTCCTGTTTCCGCTACTTGCTTGGGCGCTTCCGTTTTGATTTCGGCTTTCACCGCTTCGTATTTGGCTTTTTGCGGCTGTTCCGCTTGTTTATTCTCTTCCTTTTTCGGCTTGATATCCCCGAACAGGAAGCTCATATCCATTACCGTACCTTTGGGGGAAACGTCTGCACGTTCCTTAGACAAAACCTCTGTCTTTTCCTCGACTTTGGGTTTCTTTTCTTCGACTTCGGGCGCAGGCGCGGCTTTTACTTCCTCTGCTTTGGCTGCGGGTTTCGCCTCACCGACCGTTTCCGTTTTCACTTCCACGGGTTTTTCTTCTGTTTTCACCGCCTCAACCTTTTCCGACTTTGCTTTTCTGCCCCGTTTTTTGGGTATAGGCTCGGGCGCAACGTCGGGCGTAACGGGTACAACGGGCGCAATCGGCTGCAACGTAGGCGTTGCGGGCATAGGCGCAGTCTTTTCCTTTTCCTGTTCCTCCGTCTTCGCTTCCGTTTCCGCTTTCTTTTTGGTCACACGTTTTTTAACGGGCTTCTCCTCCGTCTTTTCCGTCGTTTCCGCTTCCGTTTTCTTCTTTGCCGTCCGCTTCGCTTTTACAGGTTTCTCCACTTTCAGCGCATACACGCCCCCGTCGAATTGCAAACCGCTCCCCTCATCCTTTTTCATGGTATCGAGGATAGAACCGATACGTCCTTTCACGTCGTTGGGGTTATCGGACGTATCGCCGAAGCGCTCCGTATACACAAGGGCAGCCCTATCAATCAGCTCTGCGGGAGTATAACTCTTTTCGGCGAGCAATTCCTTAATAAGGTTCTCGCCAGCTTTTTGTTTCT
Source organism: Clostridia bacterium (assembly GCA_017463145.1). Lineage (GTDB taxonomy): Bacteria > Bacillota > Clostridia > Christensenellales > Borkfalkiaceae > Scatosoma. Next base: position 45,799 of record JAFTPR010000016.1, on the reverse strand, counting down.
CTTTTTTCGTCATAAATTTTCTCCTAAATCTTTTCCGTTTCGTCTTCGAGCATACGGATAAACTCGCCTAAGCTATCGAAAGAAAGCTCCGTTTTTTCGAGCAAGAACGCTTTAAGCAGGCGCAAGGCGCGCTTTTTACCGCCTGCAAGCGCACTTTCTTCATAGCTTAATCCCGCGCATTTGCGCAAGGTATGGTAGGTCGATACGCTTGCCCGCTCCCCTGCGGTGCAACGCTCGAACGTCGTAAAACGGCCGTCCGAAAAATCGAACCAAAGCTTTTCGCCGATATCCCCGCCACACTCTTCAAGATACGAGAGATCGAGGGGATATCCGCTTTCCGACAACGCGATTAAAAGGAAGCTTATCAACGCTTCCGCTTCGTCCTCTTCCGTCATACACAAGGCTTTCAACAACTCGATAAACGCAATAAACATACCCTCATATCGTTCGTTTTCGAGAGAAAGTTCTCGGCAGACCTCCGCGCACGCGCAAGCGGCGAAGTACCGCGAAATATCCGCGCGAAGCTCGAAAAAGCTCTCGTGCAGATACGCGGCAGTTACGGTATACCGCCCGCCTTTTTCGGCGAGCACGTATTCCGCAAAGCAAAAAGGTTGTGCGGAAAAAGCAAGTTTTGCCTTGGGCTTTTTCACACCGCGCGCGCCCGCGGTAATCTTCCCAAGCGTAGGAGAAAATAAAGTCAATAACTTGTCGTTATCCTTATAATCGACAGTCTTTAAAACGATTGCTTCCGTCTTGACTTCCATTTCTCCGCACCTTTTCTCACTTTCTTCGCATCAAATCGTAATACAGCATATAATAGCTTACGCTACCCGTTTTTTCAAACAATTCCCAAGCCGTTTTCGCCGCTTGGTTTTCCTCGTGTTTATCCCGCATACTTTTCCCCCTCCGCCATTATTTTGCGGAGAACGAAAACGAATTATGCGAGAACGGGCTTAATCGCCGCGCAAGTCTTCATAGCCGTATTCTTTGAGAAGCGCGGGACGGTCGCGCCATTCTTCCTTGACCTTGACGAACGTCGTCAAAAACACTTTTGCGCCGAGGAACTTTTCCATGTCCTGACGGGCAAAGGAGGAAACCTCCTTAATCGCCTTGCCTTGCTTGCCGATAAGGATTGCCTTATGCCCCGCTCTTTCACAGACGATATCAAGATTCACCTCGTACACGCCCCGTTCGTTTTGCTCGAACGTGTTGATGACAATCGCAATACCGTGCGGAATTTCCTTATCGAATTTAAGCAAAATCTTTTCGCGCATAATTTCCGCGATCATAAACCGTTCACTCTTATCCGATACGATATCCTGCTGAAACACCTTTTCGCCCTCGGGCATTTTTTCCGCAAGGAATTTTTTGAGCGCATTGACGTTTTTGCCCTTCCGCGCAGAAACGGGGAACACGTCGAGATCCAGCCCCGAATCGGCAAATTTTGCCATATCGAGGGGAATATTCTCCTTGGGCATAATGTCGATTTTCGTATATGCAACAGCCATTGGCAACCCGAGCGCTTTGTACTTTTTCATCAGCTCGAAATCCTCGTCCGCTATCCCGTCGTGCCCGTCCACTACGTACAGGATATAATCCACCGACTTCGCGCTTGTTTCCGTCGTACGCATCATCATATCCGTCAAGGCGTTGCGCGCCTTGTAAATCCCCGGCGTATCCACGAAAACGATTTGATAATCGTCCTCCGTCAATACGCCCAAGATACGGTCCCGCGTGGTTTGGGGTTTGGGGGAAACAATCGAAACCTTTTCCCCTACCATTACGTTGATGAGCGTGCTTTTCCCTGCGTTCGCTCTGCCGATAACTGCTATATATCCGCTTTTCATTACCCGAAAAACTCCTTTCCTTTATTCATTCGATACGGGCTGTCTTGTAATGCCCAAGACGGAGAGCACTTTTTCTTCCATTGCCCGCATTTCCGTTTTCTCAGCCTCTTCCATATGGTCGTAGCCAAGACAATGCATTACGCCGTGCACGAGCAAATAGTGCAGTTCCCGTTCGTACGAGTGTCCGTATTCCGCCGCCTGTTCTCTTGCTCGCTCTTCGCAAATAACCACCGAACCGAGCAATAAATTCCCTGCCTCGTCGATATCGAACGGAAACGCCGCACCCTCTATCGCCTTACCTTTGATATCTTCCAGCGTGGGATAGCTAAGCACGTCCGTCACCCTGTCGATATTGCGCGTTTCTCTGTTCAGCCGACGTATTTCCACTTCGTCCACCCGTAAAAGTTCGATAGCAAGCGGTACGTCCGAACACACGACGCCCGCAAGCGCAACTTCCAATGCGGAAAGTTGCTTTTCAGACAACAGCTTGTCCTCCGTATAAATGGTGAAACTCATTCGCTTTCCCCTTTCGTACCGTTTTCCGTACGGCGGTATTTGATGCCGGGGTATTTGATGCGGTGATGATACACGCCCGTAAGCGCGTTGACGAGCGCAAGCCGTATTTTGGTGAGATCGGCAATCGTAATATCGCACTCGGCAAACTGCTCCAAGTCCATACGTTCTTCAATGACGGCGCGTATCGCCTTTTCCGTATTGATAGGGTCTTTCGCCCCCACCGCGCGCACCGCCGCTTCCGAAGCGTCCGCAATCATAATAATCGCCGCTATCTTCGTTTGCGGTTTAGGTCCCATATACGAGAAGTCCTCGATATTCAGCTCCCCGTCCGTCATCTTCAACGCCTTGGCGTAGAAATAACGTATCGGCATTGTACCGTGGTGTTCGAGCGCAACGTCCGCCAAGAAATCGGGCAAATGACGGTTACGGATAAACGTATATCCGTCCTTTGCGTGGGAACGAATGATATCTGCCGAAAGCTCGGGGGTCAGTTCGTCGTGCAAATTGTAATCGCCCTGATTTTCGGTGAAGTGTTCGGGATAATGCAATTTCCCCACGTCGTGATACATAGCGGCAGCGCGGGCGTAGTCAACGTTTTCCCCGATCGCCGCGGCGCTCGCTTCTGCCAGCTGCGCCACCATCATAGAATGGTTATACGTACCCGGCGCTTCCTCTTTGAGCTTTTTGAGAATCTCTGCATCCGAACTTGTCAACTCCCGCAAACGGAAATCCGTCAAACAGTTAAACGCTTTTTCCAAGATAGGCAATATGGCAAGGAAAAGCACCGCCGACATTACCCCGCCGAACAAACCGTAACCCATTTGCGTTAAAATGCCTTGGAATACGGAGGGTTGCCCCGCAACTGTTTCCGCTGCAAAGTCGGGCACGGCAAGCAGGAAAATGATGAAAACAATAGGAATAACGATTATCATACCAATCCCTATCACGCTGAAACGCGTACGCGCCTTTCCGCCGAGGAAGATCGCAAACATACCCGCCGTAAACGAAATAATCAAGGACGAATAACATTCCTTAGCAGAAACCTGCTCCACCGCAAACGTATCGATAACGAATATAAGCAGGGAACAAAGAATGTTCATAAAGATAGCGTCGCGCCTACCGATCAGCACGAGCGTAAGCAACGCCACGAACGCAATCGGGCGGGCATACACGGAAATTCTGTACCCGATAAAGCAGGACAGCAGTAAATAGATATCCAAAATACAGAATATCAATGCGATATTCTTTCCGCTGGAAAGGATTTGCTTGTTCTCGAAATAAAAATAGCAATAACTTACCACAAACAGCAAGAAAATACAGAACAGCGCGTACAAATAATTTGCGCCCTGCTCTTTGAGGTATACACCAAGCCCGCCAAACCGACGCCCCCAAAACAGGAGTACGGCGGCTATGCCTATAAAAATCAAGAAATGCAAGGCGAACAGCAACGAGCTTTTCAACGTTTGCCCTTTCGTCCAACCTCTGCCAAATTCTTTTTGCGTCATCTTTCGTTTTTCTCCTTTTGACTATCCGTTTCATACGCGCGAATAATCCGCATAACCATCGGGTGGCGTACCACGTCCTTTGCGGTCAGCGAACATATCCCCACGCCCTCGACGTTTTGCAGGATTTTCGTTGCGTGGACAAGACCGCTTTGCTTGCCGTCTAAATCGATTTGGGTCATGTCGCCCGTAACAACCACCCTGCTTCCCTCGCCCATACGGGTAAGGAACATTTTCATCTGTTCTTTCGTGGTGTTTTGCGCTTCGTCGAGGATAATAAACGCATTTGACAGCGTTCTGCCGCGCATATATGCGAGCGGCGCAACCTCTATCACGCCCCGTTCCATCAGCTTTGCATACGTTTCCAACCCCAACAATTCCTGTAAGGCGTCGTACAGCGGACGGAGATACGGATCTACCTTTTCCTGCAAGTCGCCGGGCAAGAACCCAAGCTTTTCCCCCGCCTCTACGGCAGGACGGGTGAGCACGATTTTTTCAACCTTTTTCGCCTTGAACGCCGTAACCGCCATACATACCGCAAGATACGTTTTTCCCGTACCCGCAGGACCTACGCCGAACACGACGGTATTCTTCTTGATTGCATCTACGTACGTCTTTTGACCGAGGGTTTTGCATTTGATCTGTTTGCCGCGCGCCGTCACCGCTACGACTCCCTCGCCCAAAGAAGCAATCTCCTCTTCTTTTCCCTCTTTGGCAAGCTCGATTGCATATGCGGTACGGTTTTCGTCAATCTCTTCGCCGTTTGCGGCAAGCCGCAAAAGCGAGCCGAGCGCCTTTGCGCCCACTTCTACGCTTTCCTGTTCGCCCTCTAAATATATTTTCACGCCCTCCACGTACGCAACCACGCCCAACGTTCTGGCAAGATAATTTAAATTTCCGTCAAACACGCCGAGGACGCGCGCAAGCCTGTCCACCGATTTCGTATCGACCGTTTCTTTCCTCTTTATTACGGACAAATGTTTCCTCCCTACGCTCCGCGCGGCGGAGCGTCAATAATTGATTGTTTGCGAATAGATATAACGTATCGTGACGTGATACCCGCCCTCTTTCGGCGATATCTCCTTTTGAGATATATCCCCGTCTATTTCCAAATACGCCTTGGCAAACGCCGCTTCCTCGTCCGCCGCCTCGACAAGCGCCTCGTACGTACACGCTATGCGCACGCGCGCGATACAAAGGGTTTCCGTCCGTTCCCCGTTCGCCGTTTCGACGTATCCGCCGACAAGCGTTTCCCCCGCCTTAACTTCGTCGCCCACGCTTTTGAGCGGCGTACCCTTTAACACGGTGAGCGCAAGAAGCGTTCCCGAACGCGCCGCAACCATATCCCCCCGACTTTTTTCAGGCGTATAAAAATCAGTCAAACGCATTTCCACGCATACGCGGTGTCCCCGTTTTTGCACGGAACAATATTCCACACTGTCCAAGCGCAGCAACTTGGCGGCAATCAAATCCTCGCTTCCCGTCTTATAGCGGGCAAAGGGCTTTATGCCGTATGCTTCCAAAGCAGCCTCCGCTTCTCTTGCATACACGGACGAACCGATAAAGTCTATTCCAAACACGACCGTATCCGCATACAGCGATATCCCCGCAAATAATAACGCGCCGAGCAAAAATCCCGTTCGGTTTTTGAAAAAACCGAGCCATTTCGCCGCACCAACCGAGCCGAGTTTTTCCGCCGAATACGTAGTATTCGCATTCTTATTATAGCACACGCGCGGAAAAATTGCAAAAACTTTTTCGACATCTTTTCGTTTTATATCGAGTTCTATACAATTTTTTTGCGTTTTTTTGGCTTTATACGCAGAAATCCCCGCTCTTTTCAAGCGGAGTAAGGCTCTTTCGGGCATAGTGCCCCAAATGCGGATACGTTCACGCAAGAAAAACATACGCTCACCTATCCTTAACGAGCTTCACAAGGGATATCCTGCCACCGACGCGTAAATCCCCGTCCGTATACGTTTCAATAAAGAGGTTCTCCCCTTCAATTTCCACGCCTTTTTTGGAAAAATACAGCACCATCCGCTCGGGCGTAAACTCCCCCACGGACTTCACCCCCTCGAAATATCCGCCGCCGTCTACGGCAACGATCATTTTTGCGCCGAATCCCTCGGCATCTTTGAATATTTCGTCGTATAAACGCATACGTCCTCCCCGCCCTTTTAGTATATTCAACGGGGAGCAAGAATATGTTTGCGCAAAACGCATCAACCGAGAATATGCGTTAAATCGTCCTTCGTTTTTTCGGGGTCGTCCGTTTTACACACAATCGTCAAAACGTCCCCGCCGTGCAAGACGGTATCGCCGTCGGGTAAAATAATTTCCTCACCACGGTGAATTTCTTTTACACGCGCGCCCGCAGGCCAAAGCACGTCACGAACCTCGCGTTTATCCGCAATCGCGCCCAGCGCAATACCAATCGTGTATACCTCCCGAACGGCGTTTTCGTGTATACCGTTTTCGTGTTCGTACGCCTCCAAAAGTTCCTCGTAAATGCCGTCCGTGCGGGAAATTTCCCCCACCGTATACCCGATTGCCACACCGATAACCACGGGAAGTAGCGGAGCAAAACTACCCGTCATTTCACAAATCATAATAATCGCCGTCAACGGTGCGCGGACGAGCGCGGCGAAAAATGCCGCCATACAAATCATCATCATTAAATCGCAGTACGCGCGGTTCATACCGAGAACCTGCCAAAGTTCGTTTAAAAGCCCCCCGATACACGCGCCGATAGCAATAATCGGGATAAATATCCCGCAAGGCAACCCCGAACCGACGTTGACAACGGTGACGGAGAATTTGAGTAACAATACGAACAAAAGTGCCCAAGCCACAGACTTTCCCGCTTGCGCCAACACCGTTTCCACCTGCGAACTTTGCGCGCCGCCGCGCGTGCCGAGCGCATCAATCAGGCTATATCCGCCGCCCATTGCGCCCGTTGTCAAAAGAGAGCAAACGCCCCCGAATAAAACAGCAATCAAAATCCGGTAAAAATATTGTCTACCCGCCTTTTTTGCTCGTATCTTTTTAAAAAGCGCGCGCGCCTTAAAGCAAAGTTTATGAAACGCCAAACCCATACCGCCGCAGATAAGCCCCGCCAACAGAACGTAGAGATAATTTCTAAGCGGCAACGTTTCAAACGCGTAGGAATGGAACGCGCTTCGTATTTCCATACCCAACAACCGATAGATAACGGAACGGGTAAGCATACCCGCAATAACAGAGGAAAAAGAACAGACAAATACCTCGGGCGTAAAACGCTTATACGCCTCTTCAAACGCAAAAACAATCCCCGTCAACGGCGCATTGGAAGCTACGGCAAGTCCCGTACAAGACCCGCCTGCCACTTGATAGCGGCGTATCATCTCGTTGCGGTGCGTCACGTTGGCAACGCCGTCGCCTACGCCCGCGCCAATCAAAACGCTCGGTCCTTCCGCGCCGATCGATAAGCCCATAAAGATACTCAACAGCGTAGTTGCGAACATCAGCGTAGTATCCCGAAACCATTTAAAGCGTACGTTTCCGCGAGCCGCCCCCTCCACTTGCGGAATCCCGCAACCGCGAATTACGGTGGAAAACTGCAAGGCTACGCCAATCAAAAACGCTCCTACCGACAAAACGGCAAACAACAACGGAATAAACGCCGGATTCGCCCGCACGTATGCGTAAACGTCACGGGAAAGCGCCTCGCCCTCGTGAGCGAGAATATTGAAAAACGTGATAACCACACCCGCGCAAACACCCGTAAACGCGCCTACAAACGCCAACTGAATAAACGCTTTATGAACGCTACCCGTTTTTTTCTTATGTTTTTTCGCAATTTTCTTTCTCATACGAAATTCCTTTACCGAAACTGTCCGTTGTACAGCTCGGCATACGCGCCGCCTTTTTTAAGCAAATTCTCGTGCGTGCCTTGCTCTACCACGCGCCCGTTTTCCATAACGAGTATCTTGTCTGCGCCGACAACCGTCGAAAGCCTGTGCGCAACGATAAACGTCGTTCTGCCCTCCATCAACTTGTCGAAAGCATCTCCAATCTTGCGTTCCGTGCGCGTATCGATAGAAGAAGTCGCTTCGTCCAAAATGAGCATAGACGGCTGCGCAAGCATAATGCGCGTAATACAAAGAAGCTGTTTTTGCCCCTCGGACAAACTGCCGCCGTCCTCGGAAAGCACCGTATCGTACCCCTTTTCCATACGTTTGATAAACCCGTGCGCGTGACTTGCCTTTGCCGCGCAAATCATCTCCTCGTCCGAAGCGGTAGGCATAGCCATTTTGATATTTTCCCGCACCGTGCCGTGCTTTAACCACGTTTCTTGCAAGACCATACCGTAATTTTTCCGCAAGGATTGGCGGGTAAGCGTGCGGATATCTTTATTTTCAACGCATACCTGCCCCCCGTCTACGTCATAAAAACGCATTAAAAGATTTATGAGCGTCGTCTTACCCGAACCGGTTCTGCCGACGATAGCAATCCGTTCGCCTTGTTTTACGTCGAGGTTTAGCCCCTCTATCAGTTTGCGCGCCTGCGTATACGAAAAATACACGTTTTCAAGCTTCACGTTCCCTTCCGCCACACCCAACGCTTCGTTCGCCTTATCCGACACCTCTTCCGTTTCGTCAATAAGAGCAAAAATACGCTCTGCGCAAACAAATGCGCCTTTCAGCTCCGTAATCACACCCGAGATTTCGTTAAAGGGCTTGGTGTACTGATTTGCATACGAAAGGAATTTCGTCAAGCCACCCACGGTGAACGTACCGCTTGCCACTTCCAACGCGCCGACGAGCGCGACGACGGCATAAACAATATTGTTTATAAACCGCGTAGACGGATTCGTCAGCGAGGAATAGAACGTAGCATTGAGCGCCGCCTTTTCCAACCTTGCGTTAATCTCGTCGAATTTTTTGCAATTCTCCTCCTCCCGCGCAAACGCTTGCGTCGTTTTCAAGCCGGAAACGGACTCCTCCGCAAATGCCGTCTGCTCACCGCGAACGGAGGTTTGCTCCACGAAAAATTTATGTGTGTGCGTTGCCACAAACCGCGCAACCAAAAGAGAAGCGGGCGTAAGCAAGACGACAATCAAACCAATCTGCCATTTGGTGACAAGCATAAAGGCAATCGTGCCTAAAATCGTCAACACGCCTGTAAAAAATTGCGTAAAACCAATCAACAACCCGTCGGAAAATTGATCTGCATCCGCGACGACACGACTTACCGTATCGCCGTGCGCGTGCGTATCAATATATTTCAACGGCAACGCGCCTATTTTGCGGAACGCATCCTTACGGATATCCCGCACAACGTTGCAGGAAATGCGGTTATTGCAAAGGCTTGCAAGCCATTGTGTCAACATAGCCACACCCACGGCAACCGCCGTTTTGATAAAAACCGCCTTTAACGCCGTCCAATCGACGTTGCCTTTGCCCACAATACAATCCACCGCATCACCAAATAAAACGGGCACACAAAGGCTTGCGGCTACGCTCAAAAGAGAGAACAGCAACGACCCGACAAGCGAAAGCGGATATTTTCCCACGTAAGAGAGTACGCGGTTCAACGTGCTTTGCTTTTTCATACTGCGCCGCCCTCCTTTTCGTATTGCGAGAAATAAATTTCACGATATACCTCGCAGGTATTTAACAGTTCGCCGTGCGTACCCTCGCCCACCGCCTTGCCGTCGTCAAGAACAAGTATTTTATCCGCATTCTGTACAGATGAAGCGCGCTGCGACACGATAAACACCGTTGTTTGCAACTTTCCAATCTCCGCGCGCAGTTCCGCATCCGTCGCGTAATCGAGCGCGGAAGAGGAATCGTCCAAAATGAGAATATCGGGCTTGCGGACAATCGCCCGCGCGATCGTCAAACGTTGCTTTTGCCCGCCCGAAAAGTTTTTACCACCCTGTTCAACAGGCGTGTCCAACCCGCCTTTTTCCTTGATAAACTCCGCCGCGCGCGCAATTTCAAGCGCTTCCCAAAGTTCCTCGTCCGTTGCATCCTTTTTGCCCCAAAGCAGGTTTTCACGCACCGTACCTTTGAACAAAACCGCCTTTTGCGGCACGACGCCGATACGCTCCCGCAGGTATTTTTGCATACCGTACTCTCGCACGGAATGTCCGTCAACGCATACCTGCCCCTTACTCACGTCGTAAAAATGCGGAATGAGATTAACAAACGTACTCTTACCCGAACCCGTACCGCCGATAATCCCCACCGTCTGCCCCCGTTCTATGGCAAAACTGATATCTTCGAGAGCCTCGCCCGCATCTTCCGTATATTTCATAGAAACGTTTTCAAAAGAAACGAACGGTTTTTCCTCCGCCTCCTTATCCGCTTCAAGCAGCAACGAGGTCTGCATTTTGAGCACCGCTTCTATTCTGCCACCGCTTGCCGCCGCTTTCGTGACGGTGACAATCAAATTGGCAAGCTTGATAAGCTCTATCAAAATTTGGCTCATTAAATTGTACAACGCAATCAAACTGCCTTGCGACAGCGCGCCGCTTTCTACGCGTATCGCGCCCGTATATAAAAGCAATACAATCGCCCCGTTGATGAGCGCGTACGTAAGCGGGTTGGTAATAGAAGCGATTGCCCCGACGAACCGCCTACCCTTTGCAAGTGCGTCGTTGCGGCTATCGAACAGTTTCCGTTCCCCATCCTCTTGGCAAAACGCCCGTATCACTCTTGCGCCCGTCAGATTTTCGCGCGTGGACAACAGCACTTTATCCAGCTTTTCCTGCGTTTTTTTATACAACGGCATACACGCAAACATCACGGCGTATACCACGATAGCAAGCACGACAATCGTCACGGCGAACACGCCGAACGAGCGAGGATCTATCAAGCAGGCGGTAATCATTGCGCCAAACACGATAAAGGGCGAACGCAAAAACAACCGAAGTGCAAGATTGATGCCCGATTGCAATTTATCGATATCTCCCGTCATACGCGTAAGCATTGTGGACGTCCCGAGCTTGTCCGCATCCTTATACGAAAGGGATTGTATCTTACGATACAAATCGCTTCGCACACCCGCGGAAACTCCCACGGCGGCGCGAGCAGCAAAATATTGGGCAATTACAGAGAAACAAAATCCCAAAAGCCCGAACAGAGCAAGCAACAGACTGAGCTTTACTATATACGGCTTATCCGCATACGGATACCGTCCGTCTACGCATACGCCAAGCCCTTTATCCACAATCAGCCCAACAACGAACGGCACTAACAGCTCGAACGTCGCTTCGAGCAACTTGAACAGCGGACCGAGCAAGCTCTGCCATTTATACGGTTTGAAATACGTCAATATCTTTTTCATAGAACTCCCAAGTAAAAAAGCAAAATGCCGCAGACAATCCCGTCTGCGGCGCTTTGAGTACGGTTACGGACGGTTGATTAGCAAACAACCGTAAATTTCTTTATAATCGCGTATTTGTTGCAGCCGCGCGCCGTCCTCCGTAGAGGAAAGCCGTTCGTTTTCACGGCGTAAACGGAATACGTTTATCCACTTGTTGGTGAACACCATAAACACGACGAACGCCGCAAAAAATCCTACGCCGAGCAAAATCGTCGGCAATACGTAGGTATTATCGGGCGTGGAGAACATTTTTAAACCGAACACAATGGCAAGCACCAACAGCGCCGCCGTCGGTAATAACACGCCGCAAAACGCAAGCGTTGAACGGAGCAAGCGCTTATTCAAAATCTCCCTACGCGCCTCTTGTTTCGCCTCCACCTTCTGAGCAAGTGGTTCTTCTTCCTCGCAAAGTTCTTGATAGCGGCGTTCAAATACGTCAGCGTACGTTTGCTTAATTTTATCGACGGCATTATAACCGAGGTCAAATTCGAGGCTTTCGATACTCGCCTCCGCATATTCGCCTATCAACACGTCAGGGTCGGTGAAATCCGCCGTCTTTGCCCGCCAATACCCAACAGAAGCCTCCATAGCCTCGTCGTCCAGCTTCAACGCCTTTTCAAATTCCGTTTCCGCACCCTTAAAGCTTCCTTCGGCAAGCAACTTTTCCCCTGCTGCGCAAGTCGCTTCATATTGCTCTTTGCGAAGCCTTGCCGCCTCTTCCTTTTTCTTGCGGAGCGCCATTGCCTCCTCAGGGGAAAGCCCTACGAGATCCTCGTCATCTTCGTCCGTTTCCAAAACAGGGAACTCGAAAGCGATCTCTTCCGCCTCCTCGCAATCCTCCATTTCTTCCAGCGCCGCGTCCGTCACGTCCACGTAGCCGTCCGCCGTCTTTTTCATTCGCACGCCTCTGCCGAATTCGTCGTCGATAATCCTTTCTTCCATTTTCCTTATTTCTCCTTATTTTATTCCCCGTTTTCCGTAAGTACGAACGGGTTTCTCCAACCAAACCGCAACTTTTCAGGCAAAACCGTTTTCGTCACGATTGTGCGGAATTTTCCTTTATATCTGCTTTGCGCCCAATCGCAAAACTCTTTTGTTTCAAACAAGGCGAACGCCGCGCTGCCCGAGCCTGTCATAACCGCCCCAAGCGGCGAAAAGAACAACGCCTCCTCCCTTGCTTTCGCCACGTCACCGTTCAATGCGGCGGCAGGGATATACAAGTCGTTCATCAAATACCTGCCCGCCTCTTCGACGTCCTGACCGCGCAGGGCTTGTATGCAATTTTCCGTACTGCCTTTTTCGCTTTTTGGCAAAAGCTCGTCATACTTGCGATAACACTCCCCGCTGGAAACGCCGCTCTTTGGACAGATAAGAAGCAAATGCAGTTGCGAGGAGATCGGCAATTTTTCCACCCGTTCGCCTCTGCCCTGCAAGCGGGCAAAACCGCCGTCAAGCATATATTTCGTATCACTGCCAAGCTCGTCCGCAAGCGTTTCTATTCCAACTCTGTCTTTTACAGCGTATAGCTTTGCCATACCGTTTAAAACACCTGCGGTATCTGCGGAAGAACCGCCCAACCCCGCGCCGAGCGGAATATTTTTATACACCGCGATATCCGCGCCACCCACGCCAAATTTTTCGGAAAAACGTTCGGCGGCTTTAAGGGCGTTGTTTTTTTCAGGAGGAATACTTTCGCTGCCAAGCCCGTGCATTGTCACGGAAGATAGCCCGTCCTTGCGTTTTTTTAACACGATTAAATCAAACACGTCGATACTCGCCACAAGCGAATCGAGCATATGAAACCCGTTTTCGACGCCCGTGATTTCCAACGTGAGATTAACTTTTGCGTATGCTTTTATCCTAACCGTATTCATCTTAGTCCTGAAAGAAATCCTTTAAAGAAGCGGCGGGAAACTGCCCCGCCGCAAAAATTTCCTATTCCATTGTATCATATTTTTTCCAAAATTTCAATATCTTACAACAGGTTTTTTAATGAAAATTACTTAATTTGCCGATAAACGAATATTCTTTCGCCCGCTTTTACGGGAAAGGTCAAGTTCGGGTTACATTTTTGCAACTCTTCGGGCGTTTGCCGCAAGCGTTTCGCCACCTGCCACAAGTCCTCGCCCTCGGCAGGCATATACACGGAGATTGCCGCGTCGTTTTTAGCGTACGCCTCGCCCTCCGTCACTTCCCCAAGATACGCCCACTCCGTATCCTCATACGTACGCGCAACCGCTTTGAGCGTGGCTTCCGCTTCTGTTTCCCCGTCCTTCTTACGCCGTACGTTTAACCCGCAAACAAGGCAATCCGCTTCCGACACCTCGCCTACGTCTACGGGGAACGCAAAAGGCAGAGAAAGGGTGGCGCACTTATATCCGCCGTCTGCGGAACGAAGCAATACTTCCGCAAATACCGCGCCCTCGGCTTCGCCGTTTTTGCACGTCATTTCCACACGCGGCAACGCAATGCCTTTTAACGTATACTCCCCGTCAAGCTGCGGGGAAAACGCCGCCGCGCCGCTTACTCTTTCCACGAGCCGCGTTTGATTCGTCAAATACCTGCCCTGCCCTTTTTGCTTTTTTACGGTAATTTCCGTATCCGCTGAAAACACGTCCGCAGCAATCGGCAATTCCTCTTTCGTATGCAAAAAACAATCGGCAAGCAACGTATAAGTAAAGAGAATTTTGCTCTTTCCCTTTTCCTCGTCTACGCCCGCAAGCAGATTTGCCGAACGCACCTGCACCCGCGCGCTTGCGCTGATTTGTCCGAACGCTTCCTCGCAAGGAATTTGCATACGGAAAGGCAACAACCGTTCGTATGAACAAATCTCGTCCTCCGTCTTTAACACGCACACGTGCAAATTCAGTTCCCCCTCGATATCGAGCTGTCCGCCGTTCGCTTCCACACGGTTGACGATTGCCTTTTCGCTGTGCAACAGGATATCGCCCACGTAATCCGTTTCAAACTCATCCTCCGATTCCGTTTCACCCGAAACGCATACGCTTTTGCTGACCACCGCCGTACCCTTTTGCGAAATCAACCCGTCCCCGCCGACAAGATATTCGACCTGTTTCGAGCCGTATACAATGGTTTCCGCGCCGACGATAACAGAGATATATAGCCCCGACCCCTCCCGACGCGTTCCGATATTTTCTGCTTTGAAAGCAATTTTCGCAAAGCAAGCGGGCGTAACCTCGCCGCCTTCCGCTTTATGGATAAATTCGATACCGCGCTCCGCGCGGCAAATCTTGCGTTCGCCGTCCTCATATACAATCCCGAGCACCAGCTTTCCGTTATATTTCACTTCTCCGTCGCGGCAAGTACATTCAATCGGCGTAGCGTTTGCCTGCACGGCAAGCACGCTGCCAATCTCGCTGCCGGGCAAGCGACACTCTACCATAGACTGACTTTGCAAACGGCAAATCTCGCCCGTATAGCGATACGTTTCATATTGCGGTTTGATAGACATTGTTTCTCTCCTTCCGTTTTTTCTATCCTATGCGTTTGGGATTTTTTTTAGAACGGTATTTTCCAAAATCAGGGAATAAATCTTCCTAAAAACGAGCATACTTTCCGTATGATAAAGCCAACTAAAAAAATTTCCGACGTTAAACAAATGGTAAAAAGCTGCTCATGCCAACGGGTAGCAGTCAAGGTCAACCTTGGCAGAAACAAAACGCTCAGCTATTCGGGTACGCTTTCGGGAATTTACCCCGCACTCTTTACCGTCAAACCCGACGACGAGGGCTTTTTGGGTAAAACGGCATACTCCTATTCGGACGTGCTTTGCGGAACAGTCAAAATCAAACGGATATAAAGCAATCTACTCCATTTTTGCGATTTCCTTTTTTAACCGCAAAATAATTTTCTTTTCCAAACGGGATATATAGCTTTGAGAAATACCCAAGAGGTCGGCAACGTCCTTTTGGGTCATTTCTTCTGCGCCGCCAAGCCCAAACCGCAAAAACATAATCCTACGCTCCCGCTCGCTCAATTTTTTGAGCGCTTCTTTGAGCTGTTCCTTTTCCGCATTGGATTCGATATCCCCGTAAACGCTATCCGCCGAAGTACCCAAAACGTCCGAAAGCAACAACTCATTTCCCTCGAAATCGGTGTTTAACGGCTCGTCGAAAGACACCTCGCTTTTCAACCTCGCCGTACGGCGCAAATACATAAGTATCTCGTTTTCGATACACCGTGAAGCATAGGTGGCAAGCTTGATATTCTTGTCGATTTTATACGAATTGATAGCTTTAATCAGCCCAATCGTGCCAATAGAAATAAGATCGTCGTTGTCTACGCCCGTATTGTCGAACTTGCGGGCGATATACACCACAAGCCGCAAATTGTGTTGGATTAATTGCGACTTGGCGTTCTCCCGCGCCGCCTCTTCCCCAAAGGTCATTTCCCGCAACTGTTCGCTTTCTTCCTCCGCCGAAAGGGGCAACGGCAACGCCTCGCCGCTGCCGCAAACGTAATCCACCGTTTCCTTTGCCCCAATCACGCTTATCTTTTGCATAAAAATTTGCAGAATTTCCGTAAAGCTCATACTCCGTTCTCCTTGCCCCACACCCCGAATATACTTGCGGGAAGTAAAATTTTATATTCTCTCGATACCATATGCGCCGAAGCGGCGAAATATACCTCCGTTTTTTCGTCCTTTATCACAATCTCGCCTTTAAAAAGTCGGTATTTCCGCTCTCCATTCAGCGTAGTAATGCAAAGTTCGTCACGTACCTGTCCCGCCTCTTGAAGAAAAACGTCGTCGCTGACAAGCTCGTATACAAGCTCAGGCGAAACGAAGCAAACGGGCAACCCGTCCTTTTGCGCAAGATTACCGCTATCGTAATATCCAACCGTTTTTATGTGTTTTTCCCCGTGAAACAACATACACGTATAGAAAAACCGCTTTATTTTCCCGTTTTTATACAGTCTTTTGGCAAACTCTACGCAAAAAATCGCAAACAGCGCAAGCGCAAACACAACAAACAGAGGCGTTGGCGTATTGACTGTGAGCAATAACCCCGCAAACGCAAAGGTTAAAAAGAAAAAGCAAAGCACATTCAACGCGTACCTGCCCCACTCCTTTACCGTTTTTACTTTACCGAAAGCAATCAAACAAAGCAACATCCCCACCGCCGTTTTCAGAAGATACGAAAGCGCGGGCGGCAAAGAGATAAGCGGATATAAAACCGCAAACGTCGCTCCGATAAGCGCCGCAAAAAACACAAGACGAACGCGCGAAAACGTTTTTGTCAGCAAACGGGAAAGGTACAAAAGCGCAAGGTCGATAAGGAAATTTTCAATAAAAGCGTACTCAATATATACAGTCATAAAAAATCCCCTTGTCAGGCTATGTACGGAAATTATACCATAATAGAAAAAATAAATAAAAACACCTTTTGTCGAAAGGTGTTTTTTAATGACTAAATTAAAATGCGTTTTTAAAATATTCTATTTCGCCGTTTTTATGGACTTCTGCCACGTCGAAGCGGGCGTTGGGTTCTTCGCCCGTTTCCACCCAATAGCATTTAGCAATCCGTTTATAGCGTTCCTGTTTCCCCCACCCAACCGCTTCCCGCGGTGCGCCGTACGCTTCGCCCGTGCGGGCTTTTACCTCCACAAAAACAATCTCCTCGCCTTCCTTGGCAATAATATCTGCTTCCCCGAACGGCGTGCGGTAGTTGCGTTTAAGGATTTGAAACCCGCGCTTTTGCAAATACGCCGCGACAAGCTTTTCACCCCGCTTACCTAAAAATTTTTTGTGAACGTCCTGCGGTGAATCGGGCATAATCCCTGCTCCTTTATCCCCTTGATATGCTCCGCCGTGCCATAACCCTTATTTTTCTCAAATCCGTAAAAGGGGTATTGCTTGGCGTATTCGTCCATTAGCGCGTCCCTATGCACTTTGGCGATAATGCTTGCGCAACCGATAGAATAGGAGAGCGCGTCGCCGTGGATAACGCTCTTTTGCGGGAAGGTGATATCAAGCGTCATATTTCCGTCCGTCAACACCGTATCGGGCGCAATAGATATACTTTCAACCGCCTGTTTCATACCCAGGCGCGTAGCTTGCAAAATATTGATTTCGTCGATACGCTTTTCGTCAATTTCGACAATTGTATAAGCAAGCGCTTTTTCCTTAATTTTCTCGGCAAGTTCCTCCCGCTTTTTTGCGGAAAGTTTCTTGCTGTCGTCCACGCCGACAATCAAAGAAGCGTCGTCGAGCGGCATAATCACGCAAGCGCATACAACAGGACCTGCCAAAGGGCCTCTGCCCACCTCGTCTACGCCCGCAATATACGTTTTCCCCTCTGCGAGCAGCTCCCGCTCAAATTGCAATTTTTCTTCGGGATTCCAAACCTTTTTCATATGCCTTTCCCTTTCAAAACGTAAACTCTCTGTATTCGGCGGGCGTTTCCAACGTAATCTTGCCGATACGCCCCTTTCTGAAATCGTCTATAATGGCTTTTGCACCACGCTCGTAGTCGAACTCGCCGCCACGGAAAATAAATCCTCTGCGCTTGCACACAGCTTCATACATACCCAACTTTTCGGAAAAATCCTCTATGCCGTAGCGTTCGGTCAGACAGGCGGGATATGTTTCCGCAAGCTCGCCCAACAGCTCCAACGCAACGTCGTCCATGTCCAAAATATCGTCGTTGATACTGCCGATATACGCAAGATGTCTTGCGTGGTATTGATCGTCAAAGGAAGGCGGCATTGTACCCGGCGTATCAAGCAAATCGAACGCGCCGCAACGCAACCAACGCACGTCGCGCGTGACTCCCGCTTTGTCGCCCGTCTTGGCGCGTTTTTGCCCGCTAATCAAATTGACAAGCGTACTTTTGCCCGTGTTGGGAATACCCGCCACCATAAAACGGAACGTTCTGTTCAAGCCCTTCGCTTCTGCACGGACGCGTTTTTCCTCCGTAATGGCGGTCAGCTTTTGGAGCAGAATACGCTTGGAAGAGGGGTTTGTGGAATCGCATTTTGCGCAATACAATCCCTTGCTTTCCATTAGCTTCATAAACCCGTCCGTTTTCGTTGCGTCTGCCATGTCCGCCTTGTTGAGCACGTACAAAACGGGCTTTTCGCCGAATATCTTTTTGAGGTTTTTATTGACCGTCGCAATCGGCGCGCGCGCGTCCAATACGCAAATAACGCCGTCGCAAAGCTCCCTCTTTTTTTCCATATCCCGCATGGCTTTCGTCATATGCCCCGGGAACCATTGTATCGTTTTCATACTTCCTCTTATTTGAGCAGATCGGGTCTGCGTTTTTTCGTCAGTTCTATTGCCTGTTCCCGCCGCCACAAGTCCACTTTGGCGTGGTCGCCGCTACGCAACACTTCGGGTACGGCAAGCCCTTTATATACCTGCGGACGGGTATACTGCGGGTATTCGAGCAGATTTTCCGAAAAACTCTCGTCCACAAGCGACGAGGCGCTGATAACGCCGTCCACGTAGCGGGAAACGCAATCAGCAATAACCATAGCGGGCAGCTCCCCGCCCGTCAGTACGTAGTCGCCAATCGATATTTCCTCGTCGATATATAAATCGATTACTCGCTGATCGACCCCCTCGTAATGTCCGCATAACAGAATAATATGCTCGTAGCGCAACAGCTCGAACACCTTTTGTTGACGGAATACCTCGCCTTTGGGCGAGGTATATATCCTATGCGCTTTATGGTCGGGATCGAGCGCTTCTATCGCGCTGCCGATCGGTTGCGGCATCATGACCATACCTGCACCGCCGCCGAACGGATAATCGTCACACTTTAAATGCTTATCCTCCGTGTAGTCGCGGATATTGATGATGTTGATTTGTATTTTCCCGTCCTTTTGCGCTCTGCCGAGTATACTCTCCTGCATAGCCGAAAACATTTCGGGAAACAGCGTCAAAATATCGATTTTCATAAAATCACTTCAAGTTAAGATGGTATTTCAGCGTTTTTCTTTCGTACAGGAAAGACAGAACAATAATGAGCGCAAGAAGCAAAATCCATATCAACGCGCCGACATGTTCGCCTATCTCCGTCGCGAAAAACAGCGTAAAGCCGTAGCCGCTCAACACGTCAATCAACGCAATCACGGCATCCAATACGGAAAGGACCACAAAAGCAATAATCACGCGGAGCACGATTTGCCCTTTTTTTGTAAATTTCTGCCCCCAAGCGCAAAGCGCGCCGCTAACACAGAACATTGCCGCCAAGACTTCCACGGACAGAATGACCGCTTCGATAATCCCGAACACAGTCGAAAGCACGTTGCTTGACGTTTCGGTATCGGGCGCAGGCGTTGACGTTCCCGCGCTTGTTATAATAACCACGAGCAAAATACTGATAAGGCTTGCCACCATTGCCGCAAACGTCGTAATCATTGCGCTCAAATGCTTAGCAAAGAGATGCTCCTCCGCAGAAGCGGGAATACTGAACGTGAGATATCCCTCCTCTTTAAAGAAATTCTTTTGGTATCTGTGTTCCGCAATGATAATCGGGGTAAAGATAACACCCATTATGGAATACATATACAACAAAATCGCTAGCAAAAGAAAAGGCGTAGCGGGAGAGTCCAACGCAGTAAACAAATTGACTTTATCCCCAAGAGAACGTACCGCTATCGACATCACCACCGTTGCGCAAAGCAGAACGGAAAGCGCAATCCAAAGCCCTGGAAGCAACGCCTTAAACTCATATTTCATCAGCTTTTTGAGGATTCTGCCCCGAACCGCCTTTAACCGTCCGTTTTTGTAATCCTCGTCGGGAAACGGTTTTTTGGTTTCAAAATCAAACGTTACATCCATCTGAACACCTCCCGGAACAATTCGTCAATCGTTTTACCCTCACGCTGACGGATATCCTCCGCGTTGCCGTGCAAAACGACGTGCCCCTCTTTCAAAAACAGCACGTAATCAAAATACTGCTCTATCTCCGAAATGAGGTGCGTAGACATAAGAATCGTTGCATTCTCGTTTTTATGCGACAGAATAGTTTGGAGTATGTAATCTCTTGCGGCGGGGTCTACCCCTGCAATCGGCTCGTCAAGAATATACAGCCGCGCGTTTCTCGAAAGGGTCAAAATGAGCGCAAGCTTTTCTTTCGTACCCTTGGAAAGCGCTTTCACCCGTTTCTTTTCGTCTATACCAAGTTCCTTGACCATTTGCGTCGCCTTTTCCCTATCGAAATCGGCAAAAAAATCCTCGAAATAGTCCAATTCCTGTATGACGGTATAATTATTGTTGAGCGAATGCGCGTCCGAAAGATAGGAAACGATTGCTTTACTTTCCACCCCAATCGGATAGCCGCCGATACGCGCCGAACCGCCCGAGGGCGCAAGCAAGCCCGTCAATAATTTGATGAGCGTGGTTTTTCCGCTGCCGTTTGGACCGAGCAAGCCGACAATACCGCCCTTGTCGGGCACGGC
Source organism: Clostridia bacterium (assembly GCA_017463145.1). Lineage (GTDB taxonomy): Bacteria > Bacillota > Clostridia > Christensenellales > Borkfalkiaceae > Scatosoma. The sequence continues at coordinate 25,131 of JAFTPR010000016.1, read as the reverse complement.
AATATTCAGCCGATCGAGCGCAAGAAACCCGTCATAACTTTTGGTAAGATCGATACATTCGATAATATCTGCCATAATTGCCTCCGTATTTATAATATGGCGGAAACAAAACTTTCGCTATCGAAAAATTCGAGGTCGTCGATTTTTTCGCCTACCCCCGCAAAAATTACGGGCAACGAAAGCTCGGAAGAGAGCGAGAATACAAACCCGCCCTTCGCTGTTCCGTCCAATTTCGTAAGAACAATCCCATCAAGTTCCACCGCTTCGTCAAATACACGGGCTTGACTTACGGCGTTTTGACCCGTCGTTGCATCCAATACGAGCAACTTCAAAAAGTCCGCTTCGGGGAACTCTCTTGAAACAACTCTGTCCATTTTCCGAAGCTCGTTCATAAGATTTTCTTTTACGTGCAAACGCCCTGCCGTATCCACGATTACCACGTCCGTTTTCTTCGCTTTTGCGGAAGAAACCGCGTCGAAAATCACGGCAGAAGGGTCGCTTCCCTCTTCGTGTTTGACGATACGCACCTTAGCCCGCTCCGCCCAAACGGAAAGCTGTTCGCTTGCCGCCGCGCGAAACGTATCTGCCGCCGCCACCGTCACCGTTTTGCCCTGTTTTAAAAAGTAATGCGCAAGTTTGCCTACCGTCGTCGTCTTACCCACGCCGTTTACGCCCACGAGCATAATCACGCAAGGATATTGCGGCGGTTCAACCTCACTTTCTTCCAGCATTTCCGTCAAAACCTTACGCAGGATACCCGTCACGTAATCCGCGTCCTTTAAACGTTCGGCAATCGCTTGCTGTTTGACCCGTTCAACGACTTCCTCCGCCGTCGCAACGGACACGTCCGAGGAGATTAAAAGCTCCTCTAACTCCTCATAAAACTCGTTACCGAGCTTGTTTTTGGAAAAGAGTATGCGCATTTTTTCCGAAAGCGTATCTTTCGTCTTTTTTAACGCATTGAAAAGTTTTCCGAATATTCCCATAATACTTCCTTACTTCATATTGCCACAACGCAACGCGTTGCGTTTTTGCGCGTGACTTGAAAACGTTGTTTTCGCGCATTGCCTCCGCGAAACGCACGTACGCCCTTTTATTTATTCTACCGTACCTGCCCCGAGCTTGCTTTCCACCTCTGCCAGCTTCACGGAAACAATCTTGGAAACACCCTTTTCCTGCATGGTAACGCCAAACAGCGAATCCGCTTGGTTCATTGTCGGCTTTCTGTGCGTGATGACGATAAACTGTGTTTCCTCCGCAAAACGTTTGAGATAGGATGCAAATCTATCCACGTTCGCGTCGTCAAGCGCCGCTTCGATTTCGTCGAGAATACAGAAGGGCATGGGGTGCGACTTCAAGATAGCAAACAGAATGGCGATTGCCGTCAAAGCCCGTTCGCCGCCCGAAAGCAAGGATATCTTCGTCAACTTCTTGCCGGGCGGGCAAGCAACGATTTCGATACCCGCGTTCAACGGGTCTTCGCCATCTACGTAGTCGATTTGCAGCTCTGCCTTGCCGCCGCCAAACAATTCCTTGAACGTGATTTTGAAATTTTCGTTGATTTGATCGAATCCCTCGTTGAAGATACGCAGCATTTCCGCGCGAATCTCGTCAAGCGCAGATTGCAAATCGTCAATCGCCTTTTGCAAATCGTCCCGTTGCGAAATCATCTCGTCGCAATGCTCTTTCTCGTATTCGTATTCTTCCACAGCGTTGGGGTTGACAGGTCCGAGGTTGGTAATTTTACGCTTCAAGGTAGCAATCGTCGTCGCCGCCTCGCTGACGTTGAAATTCTCCTGCTTGAACGGCAAACAACCCTCGTAATCCAGCTCGTACGCCTCTTCGATACGTACACGCATATTTTCAAGGTTGGTGTCTATCTTGCCAATTTCGATTTCGCATTTATACCGCTTGTCCGTCTGCTTGGTAAGCGTTTCCTGTAAGCCCTCGCGCTCTTCTTCCAATGCAAGCGAAGAGGCATTGACCTCTTCTTTCTCCTTGGAAAGCGCGGCAATCTCCTCGACGATTGCGCGGACGGCTTCCATTTCCTCTTCCGTGAGCGCCTTATCCCGCGCTTCCGCCTCCAATCCGTTGAGCTTGGTCTGCGCGTTCGTCTGCTCGTATTCCATATCGATAATGCGTTTGACGATTTCTTCTTTTTCCTGCGCCAACCGTTCAAGCGTTTGCGCCTGTTGCTCCGCCGCTTTTTTGAGTTGCGCGTATTCGATTTCTTCCTTACGGAGCGTTTCGCTCTTTTCCGCGCGCTCTTCCTTGAACGCTTCGCAGTTTCTTCTCTGCTCGTCCATCTTCGCTTCCGCTTCCTTTCTCCGAAGCGCGATCTGTTCCTCGCTCAACGAGGAGTTCGCTTCTTCCGATTCGAGGTCGGCAAGCTTTAATTTAAATTCTTCCAATGCATCTGCGTACGTTTCAATATCCGCCGACGTTTCTTCTATCTGACCGACAAGCGCCGTTTCCCGTTGCGTAAGCCCTGCAATCTCGCTGTTTGCGCCTTGGTATCTTTCCCGCAATTTTTCAACGGCTTCTTCCGCTTCCGCTTTCGCCTTTTCGCTTTCCGCAATAGCGGTTTTCAGCTTTTCGATATATTTTTGCTTTCTGGCGATATTGTCCTTACATTCTTGGATTTTTCTCTCCGTGGAAAGGAAGGAAGCCGATTCTCTGCCGCGGCTGCCGCCCGTCATTGCGCCGCTCGTGGCAATGATATCCCCTTCCAGCGTGACGATACGGAACATATTTCCGTACTTTTTGGAAATTGCCGTAGCGTTGACGATATTGTCGCAAACGAGCGTGTTGCCAAGCAAATTGGAAATGACGTTATAGTAATAATCGTCGTATTTGACAAGCTCCGTAGCAAGTCCCATAGCCCCGCGCTCGTCCAAAGCGCGACGAATTTCCCTCGAATCGGGACGGGGGCGCGTATTGGCGACGGGCAAGAACGTTGCAATACCGCCGTTGGTGTTTCTCAAATACGTGATGAGGTATTGTCCTGCGTCGGAATTGGGCACGACGATATTTTGCATAGCCCCGCCGAATACCGTTTCAATCGCCCTTTCGTATTTTTGTTCCGTCGATACAATATCGGCAAGCGCGCCGTGGATACGCTTGCTCAATTCCGTATTCGTTTTGGCTATGGAAAGCAAACGGCGTACGGAATCCTTATACCCGTCGAAACGGTTTTTAATACTCAAATACATTTCGAGATTTTCCCGCAGGGAAGCAATCTGCCCGTTGGCGTTGAACAGCTCTTGGTTGAAATCGTTGATGGTGAGCTGCATTTCCCGCGCTTCTTCCTGCTTCTCCTCGAACTCTTTTGAGCCGCCCGACGTCAAAGCGCGGAGTTGTTTCAAGTCCTTGCGCACGGACTCCAACTCGTCCGAAAGCCGTTCCTTTCTGTCCTTGGTACGGGAAAGCGCGTTTTCAAGCTCTTTAATCTTGTCCTTGGTCGCTTCCAGCCGCGCGGCAAGCGTACCGAGATTTTTCTTCATCTCCGCAAGATAATCCGCGTCGGAAAGCTGACTTTGACGGTTCTCGTCCGACAGCTTTTCAAAAATGTCTATTTTCTTATCGAGCGCGCCGATTGCCGCACGCAACACTTCCGTCTGCGTTTCCAATTCTGCGATACGTTTTATATCTTCTTCATTCTTTTTCGCCGTAAGCGCAAGCGTATCGTCTATCTCGCCGATACGTACCTTGCTGTCCGCAAGCACCTGTGTTGCCGTTTCTATCTGCGAACGGTACGTGCTGATTTTTTCTTGCGCAAGCTTCCATTCGCCGTCCTTTCTCTCGTTCCCAACGGAAAGTTCCACACGCTTATCGTTCAATTCGGAAAGCCGTACGTCCGCGGCGTTGATCTTGTCGCGGTTGGCTTCGATTTTGCGGTTGATACGCTCAATTCCCGTATTCAGCTCGATAATCTTCTCGGTGATACCCGAAATATCCCGCTTGAACTTACTCTTTTCTCCCTCGGCGTTTTCATAACGGTATATGTACGTATTCGCTTCGTTGATTTTCAATTCCTTAGAATAGATATTATATTCTCTCGCCTTTTCCGCTTCGCCGCTCATACGCCCAAGCATACGCTCCGCTTCGCTGATACGCTGGCTGAACATAAACAAATTCGAGTTGGAATCTTCCAGCTTTCTCTCAATCTCCTGCTTACGGGATTTGAACACCATAAGCCCCGTTGCTTCCTCAAAAATGAGCCGCCTATCCTCGGGGCGAGCGTTCATAATTTGTTCAACTTTGCCCTGCCCGATAATGGAATAGCCCTCTTTGCCAAGCCCGATACCGTGGAAAAGCGCAACCAAATCCTTTAAACGGCTGGCTTGGTTGTTGATAAGATATTTACTTTCGCCCGAACGGTACAGCCGCCTCGTCATAGCAACCTCGTCCACGTCGATATCAAAAATACGTTTCGTGTTATCGAACACGAGTGTTACCTCGCAAAACGTATGCGGGTTACGGGTATTCGACCCGACGAAAATAACGTCCTGCATATTCGAGCCGCGCAGCGACTTTGCGGACTGTTCGCCAAGCACCCAACGTACCGCGTCGGCAACGTTGCTCTTTCCGCAACCGTTCGGTCCTACGATACACGTAACACCCTCCTCAAAGCGAATCCTCGTTTTGTCTGCGAATGATTTAAAACCGACTAGTTGTATTTCCCTTAAATCCAAAACATTCTCCTTTATGATATGAACATATCCGTTTATTTTTCATACTTTGCAGTTATTTACTGCGTTGAAGCTCGAAAAGCAGTCTTGCCGCGGCAAGCTGTTGCGCCTCTCTTTTACTCTTCCCCTCGCCCTTGGCGTTTTCGCCAAAAGCGCTTACCGTACAGTAGAACATAGGGGCGTTGTCCGGCCCTACTTTTTCACATTTGTACTTGGGCACGTCTTGTCCGCGCGCCTGCAAAAATTCTTGTAAATCCCCCTTAGGGTTTTCCCAACGCGTCGGCGCGTCGAGAATACCGCGCGAGAGTACGAACAACTTCGCCTGCGCATACCCGCCGTCCGTAAAGATTGCGCCCGTGATCGCCTCGAACAGGCTCGATTTGGGTTTGCCCTTTAAATTATCCCTCGTACCCTCGTACAAAAGGTATTGCCATACACCCAATCCGTCCGTGGCGGAGTCCAACGCATTTTGGCAAACGAGTTTTTGCCGTTCCCGCGTCATTGCGCCCGCCGTAGCGCGGGCATTGCCCTCGAATTGCCATTCCGCTATCACGCAACCAAGCACCGCGTCCCCCAAATATTCCAAGCGATCGTTGTCCTCGCCGCCGTGACGGTTCGCATACGTTTTATGCGTAAATGCTTCCAACAGCAAATCCTTGTCCTTAAAGACGTAGCCAAGTTTTTTCTCTATTTCCGCAAAAGGAAAACTCATTGATGAACCTCGTTTGCTTTTGCCGTCGCGCCGTCAAGGTCAACGGAATCGAGCATACCTTTGATTTTTCCAACGAGGTCCTCTCTGACCGCCGCCGTCGCTTGCGCTATACAAGCCGCAAAACCCTTTGCCTTGGAGTTGCCGTGCCCTTTTACAACCGCCTTGGTAAGACCGAGGAACACCGCGCCGCCGATTGCTTCATAATCAAGCCCCTTGCGGATATTCTTGATGACGCCGCCCGAAAGAAGCGCGCAAATTTTCGTAAAGATATTACGCTTATATTCCCGCTTCAAAATGGCAGAAACCGCTTTGCCGCAACCCTCCACCGCTTTGGTGGCGATATTGCCCGTAAACCCGTCGGAAACCATAACGTCGATATCACCGTACATCAGCTCTCTGCCCTCTACGTTGCCCGCATAGTTAATGCAATCGACCGTCTTTAAAATGGCGTTCGTTTCCTGTTGGAGCATAAGCCCTTTGTGGTCCTCCGTTCCGTTGTTGAGCAACCCGACCTTGGGGTTTTTGACACCCGCGCATTGCGCGTAGGCAGAAGCCATAATGGCAAAATGCACCAAATTGACGGGCTTACATTCGAGGTTCGCCCCGCAATCGCAAATGTACGTCGCCGTACCTCTGTTATTGGGAACGGCAGGGCAAAGCCCGGGACGGGAAACGCCCTTGATACGTCCGAGCTTCAAAATGCCCGCTGTAAGTACCGCGCCTGTCGAACCGGAGGAAACAAGTCCGTCCGCTTCGCCCGCTTTCAACAGTTCAAACGCCACCACAAGCGAGGAATCCCGCTTCGTTTTTACAGCGATTGTGGGCGTTTCTTCCATAGAAATCGTTTGCGTCGTATGGCGGATTTCCAACCGCGCCTTATCGTATTGCAAGGGCGCAAGTTCCGCTTCGATCTGCTCTTTATCCCCACAAAGGATTAAGTATAAATCTTTGTCCTTTTTCAAGGCGTCCACACACCCCAACACCTGCTGTTTGGGCGCGAAATCTCCGCCCATTGCGTCGATCACGATTTTTACCATAGCCGTTTTCTCCTTTTCAAGCCTTAATATTCGCAGTTGCCGAACGTTCTGGGATACGGCAATACGTCGCGGATATTCGCCACGCCCGTGAGGTACATCACCATTCTTTCAAACCCCAAACCAAAACCGCTATGCGTTGTACCGCCGTACTTTCTCAAATCGAGATACCAAGAATAATCCGCGGGGTTCATACCCAACTCCTTAATACGGTTATACAACTTATCGTAATCGTCCTCTCTTTGCGAACCGCCTACAAGTTCCCCGATACCGGGCACGAGCAAGTCTGCCGCCGCAACCGTCTTTCCGTCGGGGTTCTGCTTCATATAAAACGCCTTGATTTCCTTGGGATAATCGGTGAGGAATACAGGTTTTTTGTACACTTCTTCCGTGAGGAAACGTTCGTGTTCGCTCTGCAAATCTTTACCCCAGAAAATATTCTTATCGTCGAAACGCGCTGCATTTTGTTTGAGAATTTCAATCGCTTCCGTATACGAAAGACGTACAAAGTCGTTTTCGGACACGTTTTTCAGCCGTTCCAAAAGCCCCTTATCGACGAATTGGTTGAGGAACGCAAGCTCGTCTTTACACGTTTCGGAAACGTAATCGATTACGTACTTCACCATTGCTTCCGCCACGTCCATATCCCCCGCAAGGTCGCAGAACGCCATTTCCGGCTCAATCATCCAAAACTCCGCCGCGTGACGTGCGGTGTTGGAGTGCTCTGCGCGGAACGTCGGACCGAACGTGTACACGTTGCCAAACGCCATTGCGTACGTTTCCGCATTGAGCTGACCGGAAACGGTCAACGCCGCTTTTTTGCCGAAGAAATCGTTTTTGTAATCGACGGGCTTGCCGCTTTTTGCCACTTCGTCCAAATCGAACGTCGTCACTTGGAACATAGCGCCCGCGCCCTCGCAGTCGCTCCCCGTGATGATAGGCGTATGCACGTAAACGAACCCTCTGTCGTTAAAGAATTTGTGAATAGCCACCGCCGCCTCGCTGCGGATACGGAACGTTGCACCGAACAAATTCGTACGCGGACGGAGATACGCAATCTCCCGCAAGAACTCTACGGAATGGCGTTTCTTTTGCAAAGGGTAATCGGGCGTGGATTCGCCCTCGATACGTATTTGCGTCGCCTTAATTTCGTACGGCTGTTTATTTTCAGGGGTAAGCACCACCTGCCCCGTAACAACAAGCGCCGCGCCCACGTTGCATTTTGCAATCTCGTCGTAATTTTCGAGGTTCTCCCGCTCGAACACGATCTGCGTCGCCTTGAACGCGCTGCCGTCGTTCAGCTCGATAAAGCCGAATGCCTTGGAGTCGCGGATCGTTCTCGCCCAACCCGCTACCGTCACCGTTTTTCCGCCGTAAGCGGAAACGTCTTTGCTCAAATCCCGAAGTGTAATTCTCTCCATAATATGCCTGCCTTTTTCTTTGAAAAAGCCGTTTGTGTGCTTTTTCCCGATTTTATACTTCACTATTATAACATTTTTCTTAGGAAAATGCAAGGGTTTGAGCGAATTTAATCGCCTGTATTCTCGATTTTTTTGACGATTATTCCCTGAATAGGTCGGTATTCGTCGATACGCAAGCGCTTGCGCTCCACAAGCTTTTCACCAAAATACCGTTCGATATACGCTTCACTTTTTACGCCCTTTTTCGGCGAGCGCAAAATCTCCTCTTTGTCCCCCTCCTTCACAATCGGCGCAGGCGGCGGCGTTTCGGCAAGGATTTGCGAAATAATCTCGTACCTGTACCCCACCTTTTTGCCCAAAAACGTTGCTCGAACCCCTCCTTTTTGCGCCTTGACTTCCAAGCGTACGGGAAAAGCGTACGGATTGAAAAAACACAGGTCGCTCTCCGAAGATACCATTGCGTCCCGCGAAGGCGCAACGTAGGAAACCTGCAAGGTGTGCGGGTGATACTCCGTAATATCCAAACCCGATTTGAGCGCGGCGTTATACAGCGTGGTACTGACCTGGCACACGCCGCCACCCACACCCAAAACGTACTCCCCGTTGACAATGATTTTCGCCTGACGAAACCCCGCCTCTGCCGTACGCCGTCCAACCGTTTGATTGAACGAAAACTGACCGTACGCCTGTACGGTAACGCCGTCGATTAGCGAAGCAGCAATCTGGATATTTTCGCTTCTGCCCGCGTCCGCTTCATTATACCAAGTGGTATACGAGGATATTCTATTCCATTCGCTTTCCGCTTGCGCTGCCACGCAAGGCGTTTGAAAAAAGAAAAGCGCCCCCGCAAGGAGCGCCGCCGTCCGTATCAGTTTGTAGCTTTGCATAACCGTTCCTCTTGAAGAGTATGCGCACAAAGCACAAGAACTATTACGTGGCTTTCATTCTTTTATTCTGCCGTTTTCTATACGTATCTTGTTGCAATCCGCACCGTAAAGCACCCGTTCCGTATGTGTGCAGGTGAGAATTGTCTGCATACCGTGTACGCGTTGAAGCAGTTTTTTTCTGCGACGGAGATCCAGCTCGCTCATCACGTCGTCCAAAACGAGCACGGGATATTCTCCCGAAAGCTCTTTAAAAATTTGCACTTCGGCAAGTTTTAACGAAAGCGCGCCCGTGCGGGTTTGCCCCTGCGAAGCGTACGCCTTGGCGTCGATTCCCGAAATGTCGATATCGAGATCGTCGCGGTGCGGTCCTACCGTCGTAAACCCAAGGCGCAAATCTTTTTCGTAGTTATTGGAAAGCCGTCTTTTCAGCGTTTCGGCGATTTCCGCCTCGTCGCCCTTGAACGTCTTGTCGAGCTTCACGGCGAGCGTTTCCGCGCCGTCCGTCAAAAAGGCGTGCATTTCCTCGGCGATCGGGGATAATTTTTCCAAAAATTCCACCCGCTTTTTCACAATCGTCGCCGCGTACTTGCAAAGTTGTTCGTCCCACACGGGAAGCGTGTCCATTACGAGCGAATAATCCGAGTTTTTTAAAAGGGCGTTGCGCTGATCGAGGATTTTATTGTACCGCAAAAGCGCGGTGTAATACGCAGGCGAGGTCTGCGAAATGGAAATGTTCATAAACCTGCGCCGCTCGTCCGGCCCGTCTTGAATAAGCCGCAGTTCGCCCGGGGAGAAAAATACGCTGTTGACGTGCCCCATAAGGTCGGCGTTTTTCGCTATTTTACTGCCGTTGACCCGAATTTCCCGCTTATTTTCGGAAATGAGCGCTTCGACGGTCACGTTTCCGTACCTGTTTTCCGCCTCGGCGGAAATTTGCGCGGTTTCCGCGCCGAGCTTTATCAGCTGTTTATCGTGGCGAATACGGAGCGACGCGCCCGTGCAAAGGTAAAAAACGGCTTCGACGCAGTTAGTTTTCCCCTGCGCATTCTTGCCGAACAGCACGTTTAAGCCGTCTTGGAAACAAAATTCCTCCCGTTCGTAGTTTCTGAAATTTTGTAAGAACAATTTTTTTATCCGCATAATCCCGAAATCCGCTCAAAATCGCTTTCTTTTCCGCGCGTTTTGTATTATAATTATATCAAATAATTTTCAAAATTTCAAGACTATAAACGCATAATCGGCAAAAAATAATACGCAAAGGGGATAAAATCGTTATGGCGGAAAGCTCTCAGCTTCAATTTATGTGGAAACAAATATGCGAACAGGCGGTAAAAACCATTTCGCCTATTTCCTATAACCACTTCTTCGAGAATAAGGGTATTGAACCGATCGATATCCGCGGCAGAAAAATCGTACTGCGTTTCACCACGGAACAAAACGCGGAAAGTTTTCTCGTGCATAAAATTGGGGACAAGCTTCGCGAAGCAATCGTCAAATGCGACAACGGCTTGACAGACTTCCACGTATACGTGGAGGGCAGCGATACGTTCAAGCTGGACGAGGAAGACGGCGCGGAAGATGCGTTCCAAGCCTCCCCCATTAACAAATCCTTTACTTTCGATTCTTTCGTCGTAGGTCCCGGCACGAAATTTGCGTATGCGGCGGCAAAAGCGGTGGCAGAAGACCCCGGTCAAACGCTCAATCCCCTCTTTATCTACGGGGAATCGGGCTTGGGAAAAACGCACCTTATGCAGGCAATCGCCAACCACCTCGCCGAACACTCCCCCGAAAAGAAAGTGCTGTATACCACGAGTGAGAACTTCCTGAACGGGTTTATCGATTCGCTCACGCAAAAAGCGGGGGCTACCCGCTTCCGTTTGCACTACCGCAACGTGGACGTCCTGATGATTGACGATATCCAATTCCTGAAAGGCAAAACGCAAATGCAGGAAGCGTTTTTCCATACGTTCAACGAACTTTCGGCGCAGAACAAGCAAATCGTGCTCACGTCCGACCGCCCACCCAAGGAAATCGCTACGCTTGAAGACAGACTCCGCACCCGCTTCGAGGGCGGTATGATCGTCGATATCCAACCCCCTACGGTGGAAACGAAGATTGCCATTTTAAAGCGCAAAGCTCTCGATAAAAAATGCTGTCTGCCCCAAGACGTATTGGAATTTCTCGCCAACAACACAAGCAACGACGTCCGCGCGTTGGAAGGCAGACTGACGAAAGTCATTTTTGCAAGCAAGCTCCACGAAGAGCCGATAACCTTGCAGCTTGCGCGGCTTGCCTTGAACGAATCCGTGGACGAAACGGAAACACAAGAGGATATCACGCCCGAAAAAATCGTAAGCTCCGTTTGCGCGTACTTCAAGCAATCGAAAGCGGATCTTATCGGCAAGAGCAAGAAAGCAGATATCGTAAAAGCGCGGCAAATTTGCGCCTATCTTTTATGCGATATGCTTTCGCTTCCTCTCGACTTTATCGGCAAAGAAATCCTCGGCGGGCGCGACCACACGACGATTATGTACGCGCGGGACAAAATGGAAAAACTCGCAAACCTCAACGAACGTATCGCAAAAGAAATTGACGACATTAAAAATATCGTCTTGAAAAAGTAAAGTATACTATGAACGAAACAACCAACGAATTTATTGAATATACCGCAGAAGCGGTTGTCGTAGGCGCGGGTCACGCAGGGTGTGAAGCCGCGCTTGCTTTGACGCGCACGGGCATAAAAACCGCCCTTTTAACGCTCAATCTCGACAGTATCGCATTCCTGCCCTGCAACCCCTCTATCGGCGGTACGGCAAAAGGACATTTGGTGCGGGAAATCGACGCGCTTGGCGGAGAAATGGGCATTATCGCAGACAAAACGGCACTTCAAATCCGTATGCTCAACGTAGGCAAAGGCGCGGCGGTGCAATCCCTCCGCGCGCAATCGGACAAAAACGCTTACCACCGCGAAATGAAACGGGTGCTTGAAAACACCAAAAATTTACGTATCATACAGGCGGAAGCGGCGGAAATACTCACGGAAAACGGCAAATGCACAGGCGTAAAAACAACGTACGGCGGCATTATCCCCTGCAAAGCGGTAATCCTTTGTACGGGCGTATATTTGAACGGCGAAACGATTACGGGGCACGTCGTACAAAAATCAGGGCCGAACGGATTTGCCCCCGCTACGCATTTAACGGAAAGCCTGATAAAGCTCGGCTTCCAAGTACGCCGTTTTAAAACGGGCACGCCCGCAAGGTTGGACGGCAGAACGATTGACTATTCCAAATGCGAAATACAAAACGGCGACGAGGACATTTATCCGTTCTCGTTTATGCATGACGTTGCGCCAAAAAGCAAATTGCCTTGCTATTTGACCTACACCAACTTAAAAACGCACGAGATTATTCTTGACAACCTCGAACGCTCCCCCCTGTATAACGGCACAATCCTTTCGACAGGCCCGCGGTATTGCCCCTCTATCGAAACGAAAGTAGTACGATTCAAGGACAAGGAACGCCACCAAATTTTCCTCGAACCGGAGGGCGAGGATACACTCGAAGTATACGCGCAAGGTCTTTCGACCTCTATGCCGCACGACGTACAGCGGGCAATGTACTCCTCCGTGGCGGGGCTTGAAAATGCGGATATCGTACGCTACGGGTACGCAATCGAATACGACTGTATCGATACGCTCGACGTACTGCCCACCCTCGAATTTAAAAAGGTAGAGGGTGTGTATACCGCAGGGCAAATCAACGGTACGTCGGGATATGAAGAAGCGGCGGCACAAGGGCTGATTGCAGGTTTGAACGCCTCGTTGAAACTCCGTTCCCTCCCGCCCCTTATCTTACGCCGTGACGAGGCGTATATCGGTGTGTTGATCGACGACCTTGTCACCAAAGGCACGGACGAGCCGTACCGTATGATGACCTCCCGCGCAGAGCACCGCATATGCCTTCGCCAAGACAATGCAGACTTCCGTTTGACGGAAAAAGGCTATGCTTGCGGACTTGTCACGAAAGCACGGCTTGAAAAGTACCTTGCACGCAAGGAAAAATACGAAGAATTATTGGCTTCGTTGCGTACACGGGTGGAGCATAAAGCCGCTACCGACTTTTTGAAAAATTACGGCTACGACGAGCCGAGCGGCAGCGTTTCCTATGCGGATATCTTAAAACGGACAATTCCGCTTAAAGAAGTAATGGACTATTTCGGCGTATTTTCGCAGTATCCCAAAAACGTGCTGGAAACGGCGGAAATCACCGTAAAATACGAAGGATATTTAAAGCAGGGCTTGGAAATGATCGAACGGGCGAAAAAGCTTGAAGACAAGGCATTGCCGCCCGATATCGATTATCAATCGATTGCCGGACTTCGTTTGGAGGCGAGAGAAAAACTTGACCGTATCCGCCCCCTCAATTTGGGGCAAGCGGGCAGAATTTCAGGCGTGAACCCTGCGGATATCTCCGTGTTGATGGTTTGGCTTTCCACAAGATAAAATACAACAAAAGGGCGTTTACGCAAATATGCGTAAACGCCCTTTTTATATGTGTTTACAGTCGATAAAACGACGCAGATACCAAATTCGTTTCTCGTAAACGAGCAAGGGGAAACGCAAGGTTGACGAAGTATTGCGACGTATATACGTCGTTTTTTTACTCCAACTCGAATGCGCCCGTATATAACTGATAATACACGCCCTTTTGTTCGATAAGCTGATCGTGCGTACCGCGTTCGATAATCTTGCCGTGGTCGAGCACCATAATCGCATCTGAATTTCTAACCGTCGAAAGGCGGTGCGCAATAACGAATACCGTTCTGCCCTTCATAAGCTGATCCATACCGTCTTGCACGAGCGCCTCCGTGCGCGTATCAATCGACGAGGTTGCCTCGTCCAAAATCGCCACGGGCGCATCCGCCACCAAAGCGCGGGCAATGGAAAGAAGCTGTCTTTGTCCCTGCGAAAGGTTTGCGCCGTTGTTGGTGAGCAACGTTTCATACCCGTCGGGTAAGCGGCAAATAAAATCGTCCGCATTCGCAAGCTTCGCCGCTTGGATACACTCCTCATCCGTCGCGTCCAATCTGCCGTAACGGATATTTTCCATTACCGTACCCGTGAATAGATTTGTATCCTGCAATACGATACCGAGGGAACGGCGTAAATCGTCCTTTTTGATTTTATTGATATTGATACCGTCGTAACGGATTTTTCCGTCCGCAATATCGTAGAAACGGTTGATAAGGTTGGTAATGGTCGTTTTCCCTGCGCCCGTCGCGCCGACGAAAGCAATCTTCTGCCCCGGCTTTGCGTACAAGGTTACGTCGGTAAGCACCTGCTTTTCGGGAACGTAGCCAAAGTCCACACAGTCCATAACGATATCCCCTTTCAACTCGGTATACGTCGTTGTGTCGTCCGCTTTATGGTAATGTTTCCAAGCCCATACGCCCGTACGTTTTTCCGATTCGGTAAGGTTGCCGTTTTCGTCCTTTTTCGCATGGACGAGCGTCACGTACCCCTCGTCCGTTTCAGGTTTTTCGTCCATTAGCGTAAACACACGGCTTGCGCCCGCAAGACCCATGGCAATCATAGAAATTTGCTGGGACATCTGGTTGATGATCTGCGTGAAGTTTCTCGACATACCGAGGAACGCCACAATCGTACCGATAGACAGCGTTGCCGCGCCGAAAAAGATACTGCTTACGCCGATATTTTTTACCTGCAACGTATACAGCAATCCGCCAAAAATGGCAAGAAGCACGTACGTAAAATTGCCGATATTGCCAAGGATAGGCCCTAAAATATTACCGAACTTGTGCGCCCGTTGGCTGTCCTTAAAAAGCTGTTCGTTGAGCGTATCAAAATCCTGTTTTGCCCGTTCCTCGTGCGTGAATACCTTGACGACCTTTTGTCCTTTCATCATCTCTTCGACAAAGCCCTCTTCTTTGGCAAGCGAGGTCTGTTGCGAAACCATATATTTCGCGCTGTTCCCGCCGATAATTTTCACCACGAACGTCATTGCAAGCGTACAAACAAGGACGATCAAAAACAGCCACAAACTGTTCCAAACCATAAACCCGACGGAAACAATCAGCGTAATGGAGCTACTGAACAGCGTGGGCAAGCTCTGCCCGATCAGCTGACGGGTAGCATCCGTATCGTTCGTGTACGCGCTCATAATTTCGCCGTGCGCGTGCGTATCGAAATATTTGATGGGCAACGTTTGCATTTTTGCAAACATATCCTTACGCAAATGGTACAGCATACCTTGCGTGACGGTAGCCATAATGCGGTGCCAAAAGAACCCCGCCAAAATGACCGTGCCGTATATCGCCGCCATAGAAACGATAATGCCTGTCAACGTCCCCGCAACTGCGCCGTAGCCTAACGTCACGCCCGGTTTAATTACGTCGTCTATCAACGACTGCACGAACACGGAGGAAACAAGACTGCCCATGGAATTGACGATAATACAAAGGAATATGACGAGCATATGCCATTTGTAGTATTTCATTACCGTTTTGAGCAATCTGCCAAGCGTACCTTTTTTGATTGCGCCCTTGGGAACGGGCATACCCCGCCCACGCATAGGCTTTATCGCGCGGGGCTTTTGTTCGTATTCGCGTCTTTCTTCCGCCATTACTCTTCACCCCCTTCCGTTTTTTCCGTTTTCTTCGTCTGCGCCTCGTATATCTCACGGTAAATCCCGCTCGTTTTCAACAGCTCGTCGTGATTGCCGCAAGCAATAATCCGTCCGCCGTCGAGCACGATTATCTTATCCGCATTCTCTACGGACGTTACACGTTGCGCAATGATGATCTTCGTTGTATCGGGAATTTCTTCCGCAAACGCACGGCGTATCAAGGCGTCCGTTTTGGTGTCTACCGCGGACGTCGAATCGTCCAAAATCAACACCTTAGGTTTGCGGAGCAAGGCTCTTGCGATACAAAGGCGTTGCTTTTGCCCGCCCGAAACGTTCGTACCGCCCTGCTCTATATACGTATCGTACCCGTCGGGGAACGTACGGATAAATTCGTCCGCTTGCGCAAGCTTACAAACACGCTCAATCTCCTCGTCCGTGGCGTTCTCGTCACCCCAACGTAGATTTTCCTTTATCGTGCCTGAGAACAACACATTCTTTTGCAATACGACGGCGACTTCCTTTCGCAATACGTCCAAGTCGTAATCCTTTACGTTCACACCGCCGACGTATACCGCCCCTTCCGCCACGTCGTACAAGCGGGGTATAAGCTGAATCAGCGAGGTCTTAGAAGAACCCGTACCGCCGAGAATACCCACCGTTTCGCCCGATTTTATATCGAGATCAATATCCGAAAGCGCGTATCTGTTTGCTTTTGCCGAGTATTTAAAGTTGACGTTTTCAAACCGAACCGAACCGTCCTTGACCTCTTGCACACCCTGCTTGGGGCTTACAATATCGTACTCTTCGTTCAGTACTTCCGTAATACGCCTTGCCGATTCCAACGACATTGTAATCATAACGAACACCATGGAAAACATCATACAGCACGAGAGTATCTGCACGCCGTACGTAATCAAAGCGGAAAGCTCCGTGGGCGTGAAATCACCGCTGAGCGTGCCCGATTGAATGATAGCGCGCGCACCCAAATAGGAAATAAGCACCGCCGCCACGTTGATAAACAAGGTCATAATCGGGTTGTTAAGAGCAAGGATTTTTTCCGCTTTTGTAAAGTCGTCGCGTACCTCCCCTGCCGCTTTATTGAATTTCTCCGTTTCGTGACTTTCGCGCACAAACGATTTCACTACGCGAATACCGCCTACGTTTTCCTGTACGGAATTGTTCAATGCGTCGTATTTTTTGAAGATACGACGGAAGAAAGGCATTACCACGCGCATAATGGCAATAAGCGCAATACCCAACAACGGCACAATCACAAGGAAAATCCAAGCAAGTCTTGCGTTGATAGTAAAGCTCATAATGATTGCAAAAATAAATTGCAGGGGTACGCGAATCGCGATACGCAAGCACATTTGATAGGACTGCTGTACGTTGGTGACGTCCGTTGTAAGCCTTGTCACAAGCGAGGACGTAGAAAATTTATCCACGTTCGCAAACGAGAATTTTTGCACCTTATAAAAAAGATCGTGCCGAAGATTGCTTGCAAAACCGCAGCTTGCCGTCGCGCCGAACTGCCCTGCAAGCACGCCGCTGGTAAGCGAAGCAGCCGCAAGCACGAGAAGTATCAAGCCGTATTTGAGAATGTGCGCCATTGCGCCGCCTTGCAAAAGTACGTCCTCGCTGATCATCTTCGCCATAAAGAACGGAATCAAACACTCGCAAAACGCTTCCAGCACCATAAACAAAGGCGTTATCAGCGACAGTTTTTTATACTGTCTGACACTTTTTAAAAGTGTCTTTACCGTATTTGCCATAATTGCATTTTGCTCCTTATAAATATGGATTACTTTATTATTATAGTTTTTGAAAAAAATAATGTCAAGGCTTTGAGAAAAAAAATTTATCCTTTCACCAAACTTTCACCGCAAAAAACGTATGTGGCAAGTGAAAAGCGTTACGGTTTTCAGCCGTAACGCCTACTTTATTGTTTTACAACCGTCAAGCCGTTTTCTCCCGCTTCAACCTTGATTGTATCGCCCGCCGAGAACCCGCCTGACAAAATGCTTTTTGCCAACATTGTTTCCAGCGTGTGCTGTATATACCGCTTCAACGGTCTTGCGCCGTAGACAGGGTCGTACCCGCTCTCGATAATCTTCTCCACAGCGCCGTCGGTGATTTCCAGCGTAAGTTGTTTTTCTGCAAGCCTTGTTTTCAAACTCTCCGCAAGCAGAAGTACAATCTTGCCGATTTCCCCTTTCGTGAGCGGCCTGAAAAACACAATCTCGTCCAAACGGTTCAAAAATTCGGGACGGAACGAAGCCTTTAACAGCCTGTTCACTTCCTCTTTTGCGCGCTCCGAAAGCTCGCCATCGTACTCAATCCCCTCCAAAATCACGGAAGAACCGAGATTGGACGTGAGAATAATGACCGTATTCTTAAAATCGACCGTTCTGCCTTGCCCGTCCGTAATACGCCCGTCGTCCAAAACTTGCAACAACACGTTGAACACGTCGGGATGCGCCTTTTCCACCTCGTCGAACAAAATCACGCTGTACGGCTTTCTTCTTACCGCTTCGGTAAGCTGACCGCCCTCGTCGTAACCTACGTACCCCGGAGGCGCGCCGATCAGACGGGATACGGAATATTTCTCCATATACTCGCTCATATCGATACGCACGAGATTTTTCTCGTCGTCAAAAAGCGCCCTTGCAAGCGTTTTCGCAAGCTCTGTTTTCCCCACGCCCGTAGGACCGAGGAACAAGAACGAACCGATCGGACGGTTGGGGTCGGCTATTCCTGCGCGGGAACGCAAAATCGCGTCGGCTACCGCCGTCACCGCTTCGTCTTGCCCAATCACCCGCTCGTGCAACGTCGAATCCAGCCGCAACAGTTTCTCTCTTTCGCCTTCCATCAGCTTGGCAACAGGCACGCCCGTCCACCGCGCCACTATCCGCGCAATCTCCTCCTCGCTCACGTGGTCGCGAAGCAACGTATTTTCCCGTGAACTCGTACCTGCCCCTGTCTTTTCGCTTTCTTCAAGCTGCTTTTTCAGCTCGGGAATTTTCCCGTACTGCAATGCCGAGGCAGTTTCTAAATCGTACTCTCTGCGGGCTTTTTCCAGCTCCGTATTCGCCGTTTCAAGCTCTTCACGAATACGTTGCACCTTGCCGATAGAATTTTTCTCGTTTTCCCACTTGGCTTTCATTGCCTTATAGCTTTCCCGAAGCGAGGAAAGCTCCTTTTGAATTTCGGCAAGATGCGAAAGGGAAAGCGAATCCGTTTCCTTTTTTAAAGCGTTCTCCTCTATTTCAAGCTGCATGATTTTTCTTGCAATCTCATCCATTTCCGAGGGCATAGACTGCATTTCCGTCTTAATCATAGCGCACGCCTCGTCCACGAGATCTATCGCCTTATCGGGCAAAAATCTGTCCGTGATATAACGGTTGGAAAGGGTAGCGGCGGCAATCAATGCATTGTCCTGTATCTTCACACCGTGATACACCTCGTACCGCTCTTTCAAACCGCGCAAAATGGAAACGGTATCCTCTACGGTCGGCTCGGTGACAAGAACAGGCTGGAAGCGGCGTTCAAGCGCAGGATCTTTTTCGATATATTTGCGGTACTCGTCCAACGTCGTCGCGCCAATACAATGCAGTTCGCCTCTCGCTAGCATAGGCTTTAAAAGATTGCCTGCGTCCATTGCGCCGTCTGTTTTGCCCGCGCCGACAATGGTGTGCAGCTCGTCGATAAACAGAATAATCCCGCCCTCGCTCTTTTTCACTTCCGCAAGCACGGCTTTCAACCGTTCTTCAAACTCGCCCCTGAACTTCGCCCCCGCAATCAAAGCGCCGATATCAAGCGAGAACACTTTACGGTCTTTCAGGGAATCGGGTACGTCGCCTTTCATAATACGAATTGCTAAGCCCTCGGCAATCGCCGTTTTACCCACGCCCGCCTCACCGATCAGCACGGGGTTGTTTTTCGTCTTACGGGAAAGAATACGTACGACGTTCCGTATTTCCTCGTCCCGTCCGATTACGGGGTCTATTTTTTGCTTGCGCGCCTTTTCCACGAGATCCGTGCCGTACTTGTTGAGTACGTCGTATGTTTCTTCGGGATTCTCGCTGTTTACCGTGCGGTTGCCGCGCACGCTTGCAAGCGCTTGCATAAAGGTATTCTGCTCGATACCGAAATCGGCAAAGAGCTTTTTCACCGTTTTATCCGCCTTTTCGGTCAAGCCGAAAAAGAGGTGCTCGACGGACACGTAGCTATCCTGCATTTTACCCGCCTGTTTTTCTGCGGCTTCCAACGCCTGCGCAAGCCCTGCGCCGACGTACCGTTCCCCGCCGCTTACTTTGGGAAGCTTTTCAATCCCCGCAAGCGTAGCCGCCGCCACCGCTTTGGGGTCTTTTTGCATTTTTTCAAGTAGAGAGGGTATCAAGCCCTCGCTTGCCGTGACAAGCGCGTATAAAAGATGCGCTTGCGTGAGTTCCTGATTGCCGTATTCTTCGGCAACAGATTGCGCGTTTTGCAACGCAGAAACGGATTTTTCCGTAAATTTACGCATATCCATAGTTTTTACGCTCCTTTTGTTTCGTTCGTTTTATTTGTAACCGATTTTTCTCCCCCTTAAACATTTTTCACAAACTTTTCGTAAAATACACCAAACCAAAAGTGCACGTAAATTATTTCTAAAATTTTGTAAAACGATAAATTTCTATATACGTTTTCCCCTATGCGACAATAACGTAGTCTTTGCAACATAGCGATTGCTCCTCCCACAATTCCAAAAGAATATAGAAAAAAATCAAGCCACTTCTCAAAAGATCCTTGTGTACTCTTCATATTTAGGAAATTTTATTTGAAAATAAAAGTATAGCCCACTATACTTCGCAAAAGGCGAAATATGGCGGGCTTTTTATTTACTACAAAAAAGTTAAATAATGAACTTTGCGTAGCAAAATTTCATTGCGTAAGCAATTTCACTCGTCAAAAGACGAATTTCACAAATCCGTAAGGATTTATTTCGTAGCCGAATCCCTTGTGGGGACTCGGCTACACAAAGCGTTGTTTTTTCATTTTCCGATTACTTGGGTAAACAGGAACAATATCAAAAAGATAACGATACACACCGTACCGACGACCATACGAATTTTCTTTTGCTTTTGCTCGTCCATCGGCACGTAAATTTTAAAACCGCAGGTCGGGCAACGCCCGTTTTCCATTACCGTACGGCAACGCTTACAATGTATCACCGTTGGCGCTGTGTTGGACTCGTTCATAACAGGCATAGCCGTTTCTTCTTTTTTCTTGGCGTTTTCCTGCATACCCGCTTCCATTTCCGCAATGATACGCTGTTCTTCTTCTCTCTTTTGTTTGCTCATAGCACACCTCTTATAATAAAGTTTCAAACACGCGCAAAGCGCTGTCGATAATTTTGCCAAAGAAGCCCCGTTTGGTGTTTTCGCACGTACAAAGCTTGGAGGCGGCAAACACCTGTTCCGCGTCCTTTTTTACGTCCTCCACGGCTTTGCAACCGGAAAAATACACGGCGTTTTCAAAGTGATGGTAAAGACTTCTGTAATCGAGATTGATTGTTCCCACCACCGCGCACTCGTCGTCGCTGACCATACTTTTTGCGTGGATAAACCCGGGTGTATATTCGTAAATTTTCACGCCTGCGCGAAGCAACACGCCGTAGTTTGCCCTTGTTAAACGGAATATCGTCTTTTTGTCGGGAATGGCGGGCGTAACAATGCGTACGTCCACGCCGCGAAGCGCCGCCCTGCAAAGAGAAGCGCGCATAAAGTCGTCCAAAATCAAATAGGGCGTAAAAATATATACGTACGTTTTGGCGCGGTCGATAATGTCCGTATATACCGCCTCCCCAATACTCATTCCGTCAAGCGGACTGTCGTCGTACGGGTGAATACAGAAATTCGTCGCATACCTGCCCCCGTCGTTTTCTATTTTGGGTAAATACCGTTCAATCGGTTCTTTATCTTTGCGGAAAGCGTTCCAAAGATAGAAAAACATCTGCGTAAAAGAGCGCACGGCATCTCCCGTGATTTTCAAACCCGTATCTTTCCAATACCCGAATCGGCGTTTCTCGCCGATATATTCGTCGGCGAGATTAAACCCGCCCGTAAACGCAACCTTGCCGTCGATTACAAGAATTTTTCTATGGTCACGATTGTTCATTCGCACCGCAAAAAAGGGAACGACCTCGTTGAACGTAAGGCATTTGATGTTTTCGTGGAGCGTTTCCAAATAGATATCGTATTTGGGCGGCAACGTCATCATACATCCGAAATCGTCGTAAATAATGCGTATCTGCACGCCCGCTTCTGCTTTTTCCAACAAGATTTGGAGTATCTCGTTCCACATTTTTCCGTGCGCAATGATGAAATATTCCAAAAGAATATATTGATTCGCCTTTTTCAGCTCTTCCAAAATGACGGGGAAAATGCGTTCTCCGCTTTCGTAGTACGTGATATCGCCACGTTGAAAAGCGGGATATTTTGCGCACGTATCCAAAAATTTCGACACCGCTTCGCCGCGCGTTTGAGGTATAAACGGCTCGGCTTTCCCGTACACCCGCTCTATCCCTGCGCAATTTTCCTCCTGCGCCCTGTGTATCTTTTGTTGCATTTTCCTCGTCGGCACGCCCCGACCGTTCAAAATATACATAGGCACGCCGAACACGGGCACGATCAGAATAAGAATAATCCAATTCAGCCTCGTAGAGGGACGATCGTGCTTGTTGAGGATATACAGCACCACCACAATCTCCACGGCAAACAACACGGCTTGCAAAATTAAGGCGAGCGCAGAGTTGTACACCAACGAATACGCCGTTATGCCAAGAATAACAAGTTGCGCAAGCACCGCAAGCAAAAAAATGAAAAAGCGGTTATACAAAATGACCTTATAGCTTCTGTCGTTGGCAACCGTCCGTTCTATCCACCTTTTTTGCCTTGCATTCAATCTTCGCATAATCGTCCCTACCTTATTATTATAAAATATTTTCCGTAGCTTGTCAAACTCTTCCTATATTATTATAACCTATAATTGTTTTAAAACCGTGAAAATACAGAAAAATTAACGTAAAAAAAATTTTTTACTACTTTTTGGATTTTTTATAAAAAAACTGTTGACAAATATGTTTTTTTATTGTATACTATAATTACTTAATAAAACTTAGTCCTATTAAGCGGACAAAAAGAGGTAAATTATATGAAGAAATTTGAATGTTCTGTATGTCACTACGTTGCAGAGGGCGCAGCGCCCGAAGTATGCCCCGTTTGTAAGCAATCGGGCAAGTTTGAAGAAGTAAATCCGTTAAAAGGCACGAAAACGGAAGCGAATTTGCAAACGGCTTTTGCAGGCGAATCGCAGGCAAGAAACAAATACACCTATTTTGCAAGCAAAGCAAAGAAAGAAGGCTTTGTGCAAATTGCGGCAATCTTTGAAGAAACGGCGAAAAACGAACAGGAACACGCAAAAATCTGGTTCAAGCTTTTGAACGGCGGCGAAATCTCCTCCACGGCAGAAAATCTCCTCGCGGCGGCTGAGGGCGAAAACTACGAATGGACGGATATGTATGCGGAATTCGCAAAAGACGCTCGCGCGGAAGGCTTTGAAGATATTGCAAAACTCTTCGACGGCGTTGCGGCAATTGAAAAAGAGCACGAAGAAAGATACAGAAAGCTCCTTGCAAACGTAAAAGGCGACCTTGTATTCTCCAAGGACGGCGACGCGGTATGGCAATGCTCCAACTGCGGACATATCGTAGTCGGCAAGAAAGCGCCCGACGTATGCCCTATCTGCGCACACCCGCAGGCATACTTCCAAGTAAGAGCTGAAAATTACTAAGAAGCGATTTTAAGCCCCGTTTGTCACCATGTGACAAACGGGGCTTTTTTTCATTCGTCGAATACCTGTCCTGCCGTTTCCTTGGTCATCAGCCAATTTTCATTCGTAAGCGTATACGTTTGCGGAATCTGCCAAAAGTAAGGCGTTGGGTCAACCACACGGCTGCCGTTATATACCGCTCGCGTTAAAATGAGCTTCTTTTTCGCACGGGTAAGCGCTACGTAAAATACCCGCCGTTCTTCGTCCTCACTCCCCGTTTCCCGCGCCATAAAGCTCGGAAAATGGTTTTCGTCTGCGCCTGCCACGATAACGGTATCGAACTCGCATCCCTTTGCCTGATGTACGGTGACGATAGGAATACTGCTCGTCCGCTTAACGAGGATATCCATTTGACTGCCCGAAAGAGATGCGTCGGCAAGATAGCCCCGCAAGAAGGCGGACAGGTTCGCCGTAGCCAACTCTGCAAAGTACGATTTCAGCTCTTCTATCGCTTGCCAATCCGCGATATTTGTATACCGCTTATATAAACGCATACTTTCGGCAATATACGGAATCAACGCCTTGTTGTCATTTCGCTCTACAAGACCTTTTACTGCTTGGATAAACGCAAAAAACTTGCTGAATTTCTCTTTATACGTTGCCACCGCATTCACACGTTCCAACGCCGTAGGCAGCACGTATTCTTTTAACAGACACGCCAACACCTTTCCCGTCGCCACGATATCGCCAAAGGCGTTATGCGCATTCTCATTGACAATCCCAAACTGCTTACAAAGCGTGGAGAGTTTGTAATCGGATAATCCCGGCAAAAAACGCTTGGCAAGCAGGAGTGTATCGTATTCCCCGCAAACGTCTATCGGCGGCAAACCGTTTTCCGCAAGCTGTCTTTTTATCAGCGGCGAATCGAAGCGCAAGCTGTTATGCCCCACGAGTATTGCGCCTTGGCAAAACGCCGAGAATTTTTCCAATGCTACCTTGGCAGAAACGCCGCCGTGAGAACGGATATACGCAAGATCAAAACCGTGCGTTTCGTACGCGCCCTTACCGATTTCTACGTTCGGTTCAATCATCAAATCCAACGCGTCGGTTATTTCTCCCGCGCCGTTAAGCCGCACAGCCGAGAGCTGCACCATTTCGTCGCGCAATACGTCCAATCCCGTGGTTTCCGTATCATACACCACCACTTCGCCCTTTTGAAACGATTCAATCAATACACGGTAGGGGTCTTGCTCGTTATATACGCGTTTATCAAGAAAGGAAACGACGGAAACGCCAAGCGGTTGCATACTCCTTAGCTTTTCCAACGTTCTGATTCCCACGCCTCCAATATACCGCCCCGCAAGACGCTCCATACTGATTGCATCCGTATCGTCCGAAACGAGCCGAAGCACCGCCAAAATATCTTTCACAACAGACTTTTTATAGAATTGATGATTTTCCTCCACGGTAAAAAAACGTACCCGCTCTTCTTCGGGCAGTTGGCGGTTTTCCGCCTCAAACCGTTCGTATAAATACGCAATGTATTTGTTCGACCGCGCCATAATACAAAGATTTTGCGGGTGCTTTTTCGCGTAATTGAATATCTGAAAAGCTTCCTCCTTACGGTTATCAAACCCAAAACAGCGAATCTTATCCCCGCCGTCCTCACCCTGCGCCTCTATGCTTGCAGGGCAGTATTTGCCCATAAAAGCGGGATAGGTATTTTTTAAATACCCGAACGTTGCGGCTGTCAGCGTTTTTGTAGAACGGTAATTTGCCGAGAACATATACGTTTTGGCGCAAAACTCTTTACAATACGCGTCCAAAACCTTTTCCGGATTCGACCCACGCCAACCGTACACCGTCTGAAAGAAATCCCCGCAAAGCAGTACGTTATTTTTCCCGAAGATACGGCGCAAGACGTCGT
>JAFTPR010000020.1 GCA_017463145.1 Clostridia bacterium | reverse complement strand
TACTTTTATCACCTTCCGCAAGCAGAACGGGAAGAGCGGAGCGAACTGTTGTTGCATATGAGCAAAGCACCTAAGGACGAGGCGCAACTAATCGGCTTGTTGGCTTTGCACGACGGATATTTCCGTTGGTGTTTCGACGAAATGGACGGTGGTGATCACGACCTGCAATATCTTGCTATCCTGTGCGCCGAGCGCGCGGGTGCGGACGAGTTTCTTGAAGAAGTGTTGCTTGATTGCGAGGTGGCAGACGTACTCAAAATTGAAACGCTCCGTATGCTATACGAACGCAACGAGGAGGCGGACGTGGGGCTTGTACTCTGTCATATATACAGGCGTATTCGCATACAGCCTATACGTATAGGACGGAAAAAGAAGAAACGTTTTGTCTGCGGGTATGCTAAGATTGCCTCGAAATTCGTCGTTATCAACGACGCATATGCGGGCAAGTTGCGCCGCGCAACGGAAGCTTTTTATAAAACAATGGAAGAAAAAAACTGTCTTGACCTCGTCAATAACGACGACGTGGCGGCTTGCGTAATTTTTTTGCTGTCGGGCTTGAAAGAGCTTGGCTCTGATGCGAATGCGATTGCAAGGGCATTCGACGCGGACGTAAATGCGGTGCAAAAGATATTGGCGGTAATAACGGATAGTAATGAGGAAAAGCGAAATGAAATTGATTGATTTCGACGGATTGTTCGACGAGAAGTTGACGCAATTTATGGAAGAAAACAAAAATAAGTACACCGAAAAGCAATGGGAAGATATCATTCCTAAGCTGTATAAAAAATTCGGCGATACGTATGTAAGCAAGGTTAAATGCACACCTAAGCAATATTATGCGAAAATGACGGATGCGGAATTAGTGGAAACGCTTTGCGCACATTTGCAAGAAGACGTTCCCACGCCCGAATTTTTATGCGCAGAAATAGAAAGCCGTGGGGAAACGGCGTTGCTGTTGCCGCTTTTCGACGGCGAGGACGAGGCACTTGCAACGTATGCGTTCAACTTGATTGGCGACGATACGCTTGCGTATCCTACGTATTTTTCCGTTTTGAAGCGGAACGGCTTTACCGAGGATTTGCGCACGGATATTACGGAGGTGTTTAAGCTCCACGCTGACGAGGTGAAAGAAGAAGCTTTGCAAGCGTATGAAAAAGGGCTTGCCACCGAATATATGTTGGAAATCCTTTCCCGTGTGACGGTACGGCAAGAGCGCATTTACGATATACTTATCACCGCCTTTTTATCGGGTGAGCAAACGCCGCTGCGCGCAAGTTATCTCGCGGCATACGGCGACGAACGGGCGTTGCCGTTGTTGCTTGAAAAGATAGAGGACGTTTCTATCGGTTTCGTAGAATTTCAAGAATTGAAATATGCAATCGAGGCGTTGGGCGGGGAGTATGACGAACCGCGGGATTTTACAGGTGATAAAGACTATCTCGCCGTGGAAGCGCAAATTTCACAGCTGCGTAATAAAGAACCGCAAAGCTAAAAACATTCATAAACGGAAATTTCTCCGCATATAGTAAACCGAGTAAGGTTTGCCTGCGGAGTTTTTTTATACCTTCCGCAAGGCAGGGAGGTAGCCTATGGAAAATTACAGCGTATATCAAGATATTGCAAACCGTACGGGCGGGGATATTTATATCGGTGTGGTAGGTCCTGTCCGAACGGGTAAGTCAACGTTTATCAAGCGGGTAATGGAAACGCTTGTCATACCCAATGCCCCGATAAGCGAACGGACGGTGATGACGGACGAATTGCCGCAAGCGGGCGCAGGGAAAACGGTGATGACGACAGAACCGAAATTCGTACCGGCAAAAGCCGCGACGATTGAGGTCGCCAAAGGTGCGGAGGTTTCCGTGCGGCTTGTCGATTGCGTGGGATTTCCCGTTGCGGGCGCAAACGGATTTGAGGAGGACGGTCAGCCCCGCTTGGTGAAAACACCTTGGCAGGAAGAGCCTATGCCTTTTGAGCGTGCAGGGGAGATTGGTACGGAAAAGGTTATTAAAGAACATTCCACAATCGGCGTTCTCGTCACGACAGACGGTAGTGTGACGGGAATTGAACGTACTGCATACGAGGCGGCGGAGGAAAGAGCGGTTGCGGAATTGAAAGAGATTGGCAAGCCGTTCGTTATGTTGCTGAACTGCGAAAATCCGAAATCGCAAAAGTCGCTTGCGGAAACGCTCGAAAAGAAATACGGTGTACCCGTGTGCGCGTTGAATGCGGAAAAAATGACGGAAGAGGAGATTTGTTCTTTGCTTCAAAAAGCGTTGTTCGAGTTTCCCGTTACAAGTATCGATATCCGTATTCCAAATTGGTTGCAATCTTTCCCCGAAGAAAGCGCCGTTGTATCCGTGTTGACGGAAACGGTCAAAAAGATTGCCCCCTCGATAGAGCGCATGCGGGATTGCGCATTGCTTGAAACGTTGTTTGAAAGCGAATCGGACTTTTTAAATCCCGACGAAATCCGTATGGACTTGGGTACGGGCAGGGCAGAGATTACGCTCGGGGTAAAAGAGGGCGTGTTCTATCGGGTGCTTGGCGAAGCTTGCGGGGAAGAGATACAAGACGATCTTGCGCTTATGCAATACGTGCGCGCGCTTTCGGCAACAAAAAGTAAGTGCGAAAAAATCAGCGCGGCGCTTGAAGAGGCGGAGGCAAGCGGATACGGTATCGTATTACCGAGCGAAACGGATTACGAGTTGCAAAAGCCGCGCCTCGTGAAAAAAAGCGCGGGGTATTGCGCGGATTTTCGTGCAAATACAACCAGCTATCACGTCATAAAAATCCCTGTTACAGGTTCGGTTAGTCCGATTATCGGCACAAAAGGACAGGGTGAGGAGTTTATCGAAAAGATTGCGGAGGCGTACGAAAAGGGCGAAATTTGGGAAACGGACATTTTGGGAAAATCTTTGCGGGAGCTTGTGTTTGGCGAACTTTCGGGCAAGACGACGGCAATCCCCAAAGAGCTTCGCGCGAAGCTTCGTAAGATTACGGCGAAAATCGTCAACGAGGGAAAAACGAATTTGCTTTGCCTGTTATTCTAAGGAATAAAAAGGATACGGACGGGGCATACTTTTTACAAATTCCAATGCGGAGGGCGTAATAGTGGGAAAACCGTCAAAAATAAAAAAGAACAAAGTGCCGAAGATTACGGAAGCGGAATACGCAGCGTATCTTACGACGCTGAAAGCGAGTGAAAGCGCAGGCAAGCAAACAACAGCTCCGCTTTCCGTAACAAAGAAAAACGACGGGTAAGAACGGACGGCGCGTATTGTACGCGCCGTTTTCGTTTGAAGGATACGTTTTTTGCAAAATAATGTCCGCATACGGTTAAAAAACCGCAAAAAAGCGTAAAATAGTAAAAAAGGAGCAGGGTATGTTTGATAAAGACAGCTTTTTGCGTCGTTTGGACGAGCTTATAAATACGCAGGACGTTTCCGATGTCAAAGCGGTATATAACGCCGTTTCACAAGCGGCAATGGCAGAGATATACAGGCATTGGAAAACGCCGCAGAGAGGGAAGCGTTGCGGGTATTTTTCCGCAGAATTTTTAATCGGTCGTGCGGTATTTTCCAATTTAATGAATTTGGGTATTTTACAGGAAACAAAATCGGCGCTTGCCGAAAAAGGCTTGGATTTATATGCGCTTGAAGAGATAGAGGACGCGGCGCTCGGTAACGGCGGGTTGGGTAGGCTCGCCGCCTGTTTTTTGGAATGTGCCGCAACGCACGCTATCCCTATGGATGGCTACGGGTTGCGATATCGGTACGGATTGTTCAAGCAGTCCTTTGAAAACGGTTTTCAAAAGGAAACGGCGGACGATTGGTTGGCGTTTGGCGACCCGTGGAGCATACGGAAAGAAGCAGAGAGGGTCAAGGTCGATTTTGCCGACTTTTCCGTATACGCCGTACCCTACGATACGCCTGTAATTGGGTATAAAAACGGGGTGGTGAACACCTTGCGGCTTTGGCAAAGCGAGCCGATTGAAAAATTCAACTTTGCGCTGTTTGACGGCGGGCAGGGAGAGCAGGTTGCAAAGGAAGTGTTTCAAGCGGAAAGTATTACAGCTGTGTTATATCCCAACGATAACGGGGATGAGGGCAAAACGTTACGGCTTCGGCAGGAATATTTTCTTGTTTCCGCTTCCTTGCAAAGTATCTTTAAACGGCAAAAGAACAGGGGCAGGGACGAGTCGAAGCTCTGCGAAGATTACGTTTTTCAGCTCAACGATACGCATCCTGTGTTGGCAATCCCCGAATGTATCCGTTTGCTAGAAGCGGAGGGATATACGTTTGAAACGGCGCTTGCGATTTGTAAAAAAACGTTTTGCTTCACCAACCATACGGTGCTTGCCGAAGCGCTTGAAAAATGGAGCGGAACACGGCTTCGCGCGGTAATTCCGCAAATCTGGACAATTCTTGAAAAAATACAGGCTTATGCGGAAAAAGAGGGGATTTGTAAAGTAGATACGTATATCGTCAAAGACGATACGGCGTATATGGCAAATCTTGCGGTGTATACGGCGAAAAAAGTCAACGGCGTTGCGCAGATGCATACGGAGATACTCAAAGCGGATACTTTCCGCGCTTGGTATACTCTTTTTCCTGAAAAATTTATCAACGTGACGAACGGAATCACTCCCCGCCGTTGGTTCTTGCTTAACAATCCGCTTATGGCGGCGGAAATTACGAGGCGTATCGGCGACGGTTGGGAAACGGATTTGCCGCAGATAGCAAAAATCAAACCATATATTTATGACGAGAAATTTCGCGCAAGGTTTACGGAAATCAAGCGGTCGAATAAACGCCGTCTTGCCGCGTATATCGAACGGCGGGAGGGGATACGCTTGCCCGAACATTTCATTTTCGATACGCAGGTCAAGCGGTTGCACGAATACAAACGGCAGCTTTTAAACGCCCTTTCCGTGCTGTATATCTATAACGGTTTAAAAAGCGGAGAGTTGAAGGACTTTAAACCCACCGCCTTTCTGTTTGGCGCGAAGTCTGCGCCCGGATATTATCTTGCGAAAGCGGTTATAAAGTTTATCAACGAAATTGCGAGGAAAATCAATGCGGACAGCGAGGTTGCCGCTTTGCTGAAAGTGGTGTTTGTGCAAAACTACAACGTTTCGTACGCAGAAAAAATTGTTTGCGCAAGCGACATTTCTGAACAGATTTCTATGGCGGGTATGGAAGCAAGTGGCACGGGCAATATGAAGTTTATGCTCAACGGTACGGTGACGCTCGGTACGTTGGACGGCGCAAACGTCGAGATATGCGAGGAGGCGGGTCAGGAGAATAACTATATATTCGGTGCGACGGCGCGAGAAGCGGAGCTGGTTAAACGCGCGTATGATCCAAGTAAGGTTTTGGAAAAGAACCCTGCGCTAAAAAAGGCGGTGGATAGCTTGGTGGACGGCACGTTTACGGATGACGGGACGGGTATGCTCAAAGCCGTGCACGAAAGTTTGCTTTGCGGTGCGGAAGCAGATAGGTATCTCGTTTTGTACGATTTCGATTCATATGTAAAAGCAAAGCTTTCGGCAAACAGAGAGTATGGCACGGAAGCGTTCACAACAAAATGCCTTGAAAATATGGCGAATGCTGGAAAGTTTTCCGCAGACAGATCCGTAAAAGAATACGCAAAGCTTATTTGGGAACTGTAATAAGTAGTGCCTCGGCTGTAACGCCGAGGCTTTCTTCATCTTTATAAAAAAATTTTTAAAATATCCGTCAAAAACGTATACACTTTTTTTTCGGGTGTGTTATAATATACGCGAGGTGTTTGGATATGCGGAATACAACAGAGAAAACGGGCGGTAAGATTGTCTTACAATGGTTGCAGGATATCGGTGTTGCTTGTTTGGCGGGGCTTGTCGTTGCGCTTGCTTATTACTTTTTTCAAAACAGCAACGGGTTTGCGCCCGGGGGCGTAGGCGGTCTTGCAACAATTACGTATCACTTGCTTGGATACAACGTATCTTGGGCAATTTTGATGGTTGCGTTCAATATTCCTATTTTTATCCTCGTGAGTATTTTTGTTAACAGGCGGTTGGGGATTATATTGATTGTGTATATGCTTGTGCAATCTTTTTCGACGGAGTTTTTTAACTTGCTCGGTTGGAAGCCGTACTGCTTGAACAACAACGGTGAAGATTTTGAGATAGTGTTTGCCTGTATTGCGGCAGGCGTTGTGTCGGGCGTGGGATTTTCGATTATGCTTCGGCGTTTTGGCGCAAGCGGCGGTACGTACGCCATTTCCGCTTTGATAAAACGTTTTCATCCCGCTATCAATATAGCGTACGTTTCCTTTCTGATGGACGGGAGCGTCGTGTTTATCGCATTTTTTACATACGGTATGAAAATTACGCCCGTGATTTGTACGCTTATTAACCTGTTTATTGCCAACGTTGTTGTAGATAACGTGTTGACGGGCGTGCGAAACGGTTATAAATTTGAGATCGTCACCAACGAGCCTGAAAAGCTTGCGGCAGAGTTGATTGAAAAGCTTGGGCACGGTGTTACGGAAATACAAGTGACGGGTATGTATTCCCATGAGGATAAATATATGCTCGTTTGCATTATCCGTAAAAAGCAGATCGGTAAAATGATGAAGATAATCCAAGGCTATCCGGGCACGTTTGCAAGTTTTGGCAAGGTGAACGAGGTGTTTGGCAGGTTTAAAAAATAACAAAGGAAGATAAAATGTTGACGGAAAAAACAAAAAAAACGATCGACGCAGTAAAAGGCTATTTCTTTATGGTTCTCGCGTCCGTTTCTTATGGTATCAGCACGGCGTTGTTTCTTGCGCCTAATTCTATCGTTGCGGGCGGCGTTTCGGGGCTTTCCGTAATGATCAATCTCTTAAATCAAAAAATCCCAATCGGTATGATTTCGATTGCAATCAATATTCCTATATTGCTTCTTGGTTTGAAGTTGTCTGGTTGGAAATTTATATTGAAATGTCTACTGACGATTACCACGCTTGGCATTTGTACGGATTTGCTCGATTTATTGCCCGCCTTGACAAGTGACCCGATTTTATCTTCGTTGTACGGCGGGATTTGTCAAGGAATCGGTATCGGGTTGTTCGTGCGTTACGAGTTTTCGAGCGGCGGTACGGAACTGCTCGGTCGCGTTTTGTCCAGAGCGACCAAGGTCTTGAAAATTCCCGTTTGTGTGGGGATTTTGGACGGAATTATCGTTGTGCTTGGCGCAATCGTTACGAAAAATCCCGATAATATGCTGTATGCTTTGATTGTCATTTTCGTTAGTACGAAGGTATCGGAAGTCGTGCTCGTTGGTTTGGAAAAATCAAAACTTTGTTTTATTATTACGGACAAAGGCGCACAGATATCCCAAACGCTTCTTGAAAAGAGTCCGCGCGGTGTGACAATGATCGAAGGACAGGGGATGTATACGCATAAGAATCACGACGTATTGTTGACGTGCGTGAAAAACCGTCAACTTACACAGCTGAAACAAATCGTAAAAAGTATCGACGAACATGCTTTTATCATCATTAACGATTCGGTGGAGGTTCGAGGACAAGGCTTCCGCTCTCTTGACGAGGATCAATAAAAAATTGCCGTTGCGGTAAGCAACGGTATTTTTAAATGGTGTAGATATTCCTGTTTTTTTGCGGAATTATTGTATGAAGCTGTAAAAACAGTTTTTGGGTAGGCGGTATTTGTATAAGCTTCGTATTCGTGACGAAGTGAATATTCCTTTTAATTACCGTACGGGGAAGTAACGGAGTCCTGTGCGTTGCGGCTTGCAGACGCTTCTTATGCGTTTGCGTTTGGCGGAACCGCTTTGCGTGAATGTAAAAGGCGAAAAAAACCTTGTAATATAAGAAAAATTCTGATGCATATATAAACGAATAAAATAAGCAAATATTTTTTCAACCATTTATTGTGACAGCGCCATAAAAAATAAATAGGAAGCGACCCCGAAACGTTTCGGGGTCGCTTCTATATAGTATATATTGATTAGCCTACGATAAGATTTACAAGACGGTTTTTAACGATAATACACTTTTTCACCGATTTTCCGTCCATTGCCGCCGCGACTTCGGGGTTGGCTACGGCGAGGGCTTGTATTTCCTCATCCGAAAGACCTTCGGCTACCATTATTTTTGCTTTGATTTTGCTGTTTACCTGTACGGCGTATTCCGTTTCGGCTTTTACAAGCGCTTTTTCGTCGAGCGCGGGATAGCTTTCTTCCAAAACGGACGTCTTTTTCCCGCAAATTTCCCAAAGTTCTTCCGCGAAATGAGGCGCAAACGGCGCAATCATACGAATCAAATCCGCGATGCAAGCGTTGTAGAACGTTGCGTTCTTTTCAGGCAACGTGTCGTATTTTTGGAGCGCGTTGACGTATTCCATAAGACGGGCAACGGAGGTGTTGAACGAGAACACTTCTACGTCGCGTACAATGTTTTTAATGGCGTAGTTTTTTACGTAATCAAGTTCTTTTTCCGCCGTTCGCATCTCGTTATACCCTTCTGCGTTTTCTTCGAGGGATTTGCGTACGAGTCGTTCGATTCTATCCATAAATTTCGCAACGGACTTAATACCGTCGTCGCTCCAAGGTCCGCCCTCGGTGTAGGAGAAACCGAACATCAAATACAGGCGGAATACGTCCGAGCCGTATTCGTCCACGTACTTGTCGGGGGATATGACGTTTCCGTGTGATTTAGACATACGGTTGCCGTCAGGTCCTAAAATAATGCCTTGGTGAATGAGGCGTTTAAACGGTTCGTCGAAGTGGAGGTAGCCCATATCCCGCAACGCTTTCGTGATGAAACGCGCGTAAAGAAGGTGCATACAAGCGTGTTCCGAACCGCCTACGTATACGTCTACGGGGGTCATTTTGTCCGCTACTTCTGCGGTAAACGCCTGCTTGTCGTTGTGTGCTTCGGGGTAACGCAGGTAATACCAACTCGAACAAACGAACGTGTCGAGGGTATCGGGATCGCGTTGCGCTTTGCCGCCGCATTGGGGACAACGGCAATACATAAACCCGGCATGTCCAGCGAGGGGAGAACGTCCGTTGGGACGGAATTCTACGTCATAGGGAAGCTTGACGGGCAAGTCCTTTTCGGGTACGGGTACAACGCCGCACTTTTCGCAATGGATCATAGGGATCGGCGCGCCCCAATAGCGTTGACGGGAAACGGACCAATCTCGCAGGCGGTAGTTTATCTTTTTGCCGCCTTTGCCGAGTTTTGTCAGGTGTACGGCGATTGCGTCGCGCGCTTCGTCGCCGGAAAGTCCGTCAAATTCTCCGCTGTTGACGAGGATACCGTCTTCGCAGTAGGGGAGTATTGTTTCGTCGCCTACCTTTTGAATGACCTGCGTAATCGGCAACCCGTATTTCGTGGCGAATGCGTAATCTCTTTCGTCGTGCGCCGCAACTGCCATTACTGCGCCCGTACCGTAGGAGTAGAGTACGTAGTCGGCAAGATAAATGGGCACTTTCTTTTCCGTAAGCGGGTGAATGGCATACGCGCCTGTGAATACGCCCGTTTTTTCACGCGCGGTGGAAAGACGGTCGATATCGTTTGCTTCCGAAGCGTAACGTACGTACGCGTCGATTGCTTCTGCCTGTTCGGGGTGCGCTTCTTTGAGCTTGTCCACGAGCGGGTGTTCGGGTGCAAGCACTACGTAGTTTACGCCGAATACCGTATCGGGACGGGTGGTGAACACCGTGATATCGTCGCCCGTTTCACATGCAAAACGGATTTCGCAGCCCGTCGAACGTCCAATCCAATTTTTTTGCATCAGTTTGGTCTTTTCGGGCCAATCGATTTTGTCCAAATCGCTAAGCAGTTCTTCCGCGTAATCGGTAATTTTGAAGAACCATTGCGTCATATCCTTACGAAGTACGGTAGACCCACAGCGTTCGCAAATACCGCCTTCCGCTTGCTCGTTTGCAAGTACCGTTTCGCAGCTAGGACACCAATTTACAAGCGCTTCCTTGCGGTATGCAAGACCCTTTTTGTAGAGTTGTAAGAACAGCCATTGCGTCCATTTATAGTAATTTTCTTCGCAAGTCTTGATTTCTGCCGTCCAGTCGAACATAGCGCCCATATTGCGAAGCTGGCGTTCCATCGTAGCGATATTTTTCTCCGTCGAATCTTTGGGGTGGATACCCGTTTTAATCGCATAGTTTTCCGCAGGCAGACCGAATGCGTCAAAGCCCATAGGCTGGAACACTTCGTAGCCTTGCATCTTTTTAAACCGCGCGTACGTGTCGGTAGGGCCGTAATTATACCAATGCCCTACGTGCAGGTTTGCGCCCGAGGGATAGGAGAACATTTCCAAAACGTAAAGCTTTTTGTCTACGTTCTTTTTGTTGAAAACGTTCTGTTTGTTTTTTTCCCACTTGGCTTGCCATTTTGCTTCTACGGATTTCATATCCATACTAAAAAAACCTCCGATATAGGCGCGCTTTCTCCGTGCGCGCGTTACTTTTTCATAATAACGTATTATATTATAGAACATTTTTAGACACAAGTCAAGCAATTATGCAAATAATTTTCGTCTTGCGGCATACAATAATAGCGTGGAAGAAATAACGATAACGCAAAACGGGTTCAATAGCCTGTATATGTCCTACCTGTACAAAAAGGTCCGCGAAAGATTTTCTTTTTTGCCTGCGGATATCGATATGCAAAAGGACGGAGATAGCGCGCAGATCGCATTCCGTGCGGAACAGGCGTATTGTCCGTACGTTCGCCGCTTTGCGGAGGATACGATTGCGGACGTAATTGCTATCGGGTACAAATACGCTTTTTTCGAGAAGCGGGCGAAACTGCCGCTACTCAAAAAGGAGGAACGGCGGCTGTTGCTTACGGCGCTTGTTTCCGCTGATTTTAAAGAGGATAGGGCGTACGTGCGCCGTAGGTTTTGCGGACACAAAAATTACTGCTTGGACGGCGTGTACCGCTTTCGCTTGCGAGAATTGCAAAGCCGTTGGGAAGAGCTTTTGGATTATATTCCCCGCGATATGGGCGGTCGGGCGCTTGAAGAATTTTTAGGATATCTCACCGAGGACGGGGAGGGAAAGCTGTTTGTCAAGGACGGCAAAGTGTACGACGGGGAATACCGCGTGCTTTCCCGCAGTCTTTTGACAGGAAGAGAAAGTGCCGTGGGGGAGATATTGCTCGGGAATGCAGGCAAAGTATACTGTTTTGGCGAAACGGACAGGGAAACGGGCTTGTTCTTGAAAAAATATTACGGGGAAAAAGCCGTTTTTTGTTAAAAAAGTCGGATATGCTTTATCAAAACGGTTGACAAAAGTCTTATAAAGGGGTAAAATAGAAACCGTAAAGACAAGTAGC
Organism: Clostridia bacterium; assembly: GCA_017463145.1. Classification (GTDB taxonomy): domain Bacteria; phylum Bacillota; class Clostridia; order Christensenellales; family Borkfalkiaceae; genus Scatosoma. The sequence goes on along the minus strand of JAFTPR010000020.1, from coordinate 16,271 downwards.
GCCGTTTTTTCGTTTTTCAGAGAGCTTGCCCTTTGGCTGTAAGGCAGGTAGACGGGTGCGGAGGCGAAACCGCTTTACGTATCGTCTAAAAAAGAAGAAATAAAAGCGGTCGGGCAACGCTCGACAATTAAGGTGGAACCGCGCGAATGATCGCGTCCTTAAAACTCTTGCGAGCTTTAAGGACGCGTATTTTTTTAACATTAAACTACGGAGGAACGTATTATGAACGTAATTTTAAAGAATGGAGAAAGCATATCGCTTGAAGCAGGCGCTACGGCTTATCAAGCCGCATTGGCAATCTCCGAGGGGTTGGCAAGAAACGCCGTCTGCGCGAAAGTGAACGGTAAACTTGTCGATTTGTCGCAAGCGCTTGCAGAGGGTGACGCGCTTGAAATCGTAACGTTAAAAGATAAAGAGGGATTGAACGTGTATCGCCACACCTGCGCGCACGTTTTGGCGCAGGCGTTAAAGACCATTTATCCCACCTGTAAGCTTTCGATTGGTCCTGTAATCGACAACGGGTTTTATTACGACGTCGATTTCGTGACCCCGATTGCGCAAGCGGATTTGGAGAAAATCGAAGCGGAAATGAAGAAGATTATTAAAAGCAATCTGCCAATCGAACGCTTTACGTTGCCGAGGAATGAGGCGATTGCCTTGATGAAAGAGTACAGCGAAATATATAAAGTGCAGCTTATCGAGGAATTGCCCGAGGGAGAGGAAATTTCTTTCTATAAACAGGGGAATTTTACCGATCTTTGCCGCGGTCCGCATTTACCCTCGACAGGCAAAATCAAAGCGTTCAGCTTAACCAGCATTGCAGGCGCGTATTGGAGAGGGGACGAGCATAATAAAATGCTTACCCGTATCTACGGTACGGCTTTTGCGAAAAAAGACGAAATGGAAGCGTATTTCACTATGCTTGAAGAGGCGAAAAAGCGCGATCATACGAAGCTTGGCAAAGAATTGAAGCTGTTTGCGATTATGAATGAGGGTAAGGGGCTTCCGTTCTTCCTGCCCAACGGCATGGTGCTTAAAAATACGCTTATCGAGTATTGGCGGGAAATTCACACGCGCGAGGGATACGTGGAAGTACAAACGCCGATTATGCTCAATAGAACGCTTTGGGAAACGTCCGGGCATTGGTTTCACTATCGCGACAACATGTACACGACGAAAGTAGATGAAGAGGATTTTGCTATCAAACCTATGAACTGTCCGGGCGGTATTCTCGTTTATAAAAACGAACCGCATAGTTATAAAGATTTGCCTATCCGTATGGGTGAATTGGGGCTTGTGCACCGCCACGAAAAATCCGGTCAGCTCCACGGTTTGTTCCGCGTACGTTGTTTCACGCAGGACGACGCGCATATCTTTATGACGCGCGATCAAATCAAAGATGAAATCAAAGGCGTAGTGCGCTTAATTAACGAGGTGTATACGCTGTTCGGGTTTAAATATCACGTCGAACTTTCCACCCGTCCCGAAAACAGCATGGGAAGCGACGAGGATTGGGAGATTGCAACGGAATCGCTTCGTAGTGCGCTCGACGATATGGGGCTTGCTTACGTTGTCAACGAGGGTGACGGCGCGTTCTATGGCCCGAAGATCGACTTCCACTTGGAAGACTCAATCGGCAGAACGTGGCAATGCGGTACGATTCAGCTCGACTTCCAGCTTCCTCAACGTTTTGAGATGGAGTACGTCGGCGAGGACGGCGCAAAGCATCAGCCTATTATGGTGCATCGCGTGGCGTTCGGTTCGATTGAGCGGTTTATCGGTATTCTTATCGAGCACTTTGCGGGTAAATTCCCCGTATGGCTGTCGCCGTTGCAGGTTAAAATTCTGCCGATTACAGACAGGCAGGTCGATTACGCAAAAGAAATTTGCGCAAAGATGAAAGAGCTTGGTATCCGCGTACAGGTGGACGACAGAAGCGAAAAGATCGGCTACAAAATTCGTGAGGCGCAAATGGAAAAAGTGCCGTATATGCTTGTTGTGGGCGCAAACGAGGCGGAAGCGGGGCAGGTTTCCGTTCGCCGCAGAGATAAGGGCGATACGGGCGCAGTAGCGGTAGAGGAATTTATCAACACCGTACTTGACGATATTGCGAATAAGACGTCGTTTTAAGGAGGAAGTATGCGGTATACTTCTGTCGATATTGAAAGCCTCAAAAAATACGGCAATGCGGAACAAATCGTAAAATTGGTCAAAGAAGCGGGATTTACCGCTTACGACGCAAGTATGTTTACGAACGGCGTGTTGGATTCTGTCCTGTACGCTGAGGATTGGGCTGAAAAAGCGAAAGCGTTTCGAGCGTATGCGGATAGGCTTGGTATCGTCTGCAATCAAACGCACGCGCCTTTCCCCTCGGCAAAGAAGGGCGACGAGGCGTATAACGAGTGGATATTTCCCCGTATCGTACGCTCTATCGAGGTGGGAAGTATTCTCGGCGCAAAGATTTGCGTGGTACACCCTTGTAACGATTGGACGGCAGAGGAGAACGCCGTATTTTACAAAAAACTTGAACCGTACGCAAGAAAGGCAGGTGTCAAGATAGCGCTTGAAAATATGTGGAACTGCGTAAATTGGGGTACGCCCGAATTTTGCGCAACGCCTGCGGCTTGTTCGCATCACGACGATTTCAAGAAACATTTGGAGCTGTTGCCCAAAGACGTATTCGTGGCGTGTCTTGATATCGGTCACGCAGAAATGCGTGGGTTGGATACGAGCGCGGTAAAGATGATAGAAACGCTTGGAGAGCGGTTGCAAGCAATACACTTACACGACGTGGATTTGCAACACGACAATCATCAAATTCCTTTTACGCAGGGTGTTGATTTCGAGGCGGTAGTGCAGGCGTTTAAGCGCGTCGGTTATCAAGGGGATATAACGCTTGAAACGTCGTATGCGCCTATCCATGCACCTGTAGAACTGCAAGAAGCGCTTGCGCGGTATCTTGCGGCGATTGCAACGTATTTTAAAGGTCGTTTGGAAAATTAAAGATTTTTTTTAAAAAATACGTAAAATTTGCTTGACAGATGGTTTTGCTTTGTGCTATTATATTGAAGCTAAGCAGAAGCGAACCTTCTCGCCGTGCGGTCATATCGGTACGGCTCGATAATTTTTCTACCGTGGGAAAGCGGGGGATTGTTATGGAAAGAAAGGATTGCTTTTGCGGCAATCCTTTAATTTTTGCGGTGAGGTACACTACCATAAAAGAGCAGCATCAAATCAACGAAAGTATTCGTGACAGAGAGATCAGAGTTATTTCCGCTACGGGCGAACAGCTTGGTATTATGAGCGCGGTGGAAGCGCTTCGCATTGCGGAGGAAGAAAATCTCGACTTGGTAAAAATTTCTCCCAACGCCGTTCCCCCCGTATGCAAGATAATGAATTACGGGAAGTTCAAATTTGAACAGCAAAAGAAAGAGAAAGAAAACCGTAAAAATCAAAAGGTTGTAGAGTTGAAAGAAATTTACCTTTCTATGACGATCGACGTGGGCGATCTCAACGTCAAGGCGAAAAAGACGGTGGAGATGCTCGGTGACGGCAATAAGGTAAAGGTTTCTATCCGTATGCGCGGCCGTCAGCAAGCGCACGCTGCAATGGGCGTAGACGTAATGCGTCGGTTTTTCGATATGCTCGGCGGAAAAGCGGTAATCGATAAAGAACCCAAAACGGAGGGTAGAAATATCCTCATGATTCTTTCGCCTGCAAAATAAGGCGAAAACAAAGCGGACAAGCCGTAGCTTACGGCAAGTTTATAAAACAAGAAAAAAATTTCGGAGGATAAAGATATGCCTAAACAGAAATCTCATAGCAGCACGAAAAAACGTTTCTGGCTTACCGGCTCGGGTAAAGTACACCGCGCGCACGGCGGCAAGAACCACAAAGCGGAAACGAAGAACAGAAAGAGAAAGAGAAATTTGCGTCAAACCACGCTCGTTTCCACTACTCAGGAAAACACGGTCAAGAGTATGATGCCGTACAAGAAATAAGGAAAGGAGATTTGTAGAATATGCGTATTAAAAGAGCAGTAAACGCGGTAAAAAAGCGTAGAAAAATTTTAAAGCTTGCCAAAGGTTACTACGGCAATAAGAGCAAATCGTACAGAATCGCTCGTGAAGCGGTTATGAAGTCCTTGAACTATGCGTTCATCGGCAGAAGAAGAAGAAAGAGAGATTTCCGCCGTCTTTGGATTGCGAGAATCAACGCAGCGGCTCGTATCAACGGTATTTCGTACAGCAAATTTATGCACGGCTTGAAAGTTGCAGGGATCAACCTCAACAGAAAAGTTCTTGCCGACATTGCGGTAAACGACGCGAAAGCATTTGCGCAGCTTGTTGAAAAAGCAAACGCGGCAATCTAATTCGGTTAAAAAAAGCCTTTACCCCCTAAAAAGCGTAAAAGGCTTTTTTCACATTTAATCAATATGGTTTTAACCTCTAAAAACAACCCCCTTATTAAAGAAACGGCAGGGCTGAAAGATAAAAAGGGCAGAAAACAAACGGGGCTTTTTCTCGTCGAAGGCGTGAAAATGGCAAAGGAATGTGCCAAAAGCGGCTTTTGTATTGAGCGCGTATTCGTCGTGGAGGGGCAAACGCTCCCGTCCGAACTTTCCGCCTATGCGGATAAAACGGTATTCGTTTCCCAAGACGTATTGCGTTTTCTTTCGGACGAAAAAACGCCGCAGGGCGTGCTTTGTCGGGTGCAAATCCCGCAAAGACCGTTGGAAGCACCCACGGGCGCATGTCTTTTTTTGGACGGCGTTTCCGATCCCGGCAACGTCGGGGCAATCGTCCGTAGCGCCAATGCCGCAGGATATAACGAAATATATCTTTCTCGCGACTGCGCCGATCCGTATTCCCCCAAAAGTGTTCGCGCAAGTATGAGCGGTCTGTTTTTTACCAAGCTTTATGAGGCAGAACGCGCGGAAATTCTTTCTCTTTTACGGGAAATGCCGCTTATTGTTGCGGATATGTGCGGTGAAAATGCCTTTGCGTTTAAAGCGCCTAAAAAGTTTGCGCTTGTAATCGGTAACGAGGCAAACGGGGTTTGTAAAGAGGTAGCATCTCAGGCGGCGTACACGGTTAAAATTCCGATGCGGGCAACGCAAGAAAGTTTAAATGCTTCTGTATCGGCAGGGATTTTGATGTACGTACTCAAACGGGAAGAATTTACACGATAAATTAAAAATAAGGAGAAAATAGTATGTCCGGACATAGCAAATGGCATAACATACAGGCAAAAAAGGGTAAGGCGGACGCGGCGAAAGGCAGAATTTTCACCAAACTCGGCAGAGAAATTGCTGTTGCGGCAAAGAGTAACCCCAACCCCGAAACGAATAGTAAGCTTGCGGATATTATCGCAAAAGCAAAAGCGGCGAATATGCCCAACGACAACATTCAACGCAGCATTAAAAAAGCGTCGGGTGAAATGAATGGGGCGGATTACAAGGAACTTACGTACGAGGGCTACGGCGTGGCTGGCTCGGCGGTTATTATCGTAACGCTCACGGATAATATCAACCGTACGGCGGGCGACGTGCGCGCTATTTTGGGTAAGCACGGCGGTCAGCTCGGTCAAAACGGCTGCGTTTCTTATAATTTCGATAACAAAGGTTATATCGTTGTGGAGAGAACGGTCGAATTGGATGAAGACACAATGACGGAATACGCGCTTGAAGCAGGTGCAGACGACGTTGTAGCAAGTGAGGACGTGTATGAAATATTTACCGCTCCCGAAACGTTCTCCGAGGTCAGAAAATATCTTGAAGATAGGAATGCAGAACTTATGGCGGCTGCGCCCAAAGGCAGAAGAAACGAAGAGGAAGAACCCAAGATTCGTTTCGTACAGGCAGAGGTGGCTATGATCCCGCAGAACCGGATTGAGCTTCCCGCCGACAAAGTGGAAACGTTTATCAAAATGATCGACGCGTTGGAAGATCATGATGACGTACAAAACGTATATCATAACGTAGAATTGCCCGACGACGAAGAATAATAGGCAATAAAACGATTTTCATTTGGTGCTTACAGTGCCGAAGATTACCGTATTTCCATGCAAGTAGGGCGTATTTTTGTGAATGGCGGGGATTTCCTGTTAAGTGCCTGCAAAACGCTTGACTTGTTTTCTAAAATATGGTAGAATATGTTCAATTAAAATCCCGTGAGGGAGTAGCAAGCGTTGAAAAACGTGGCAAGTCGTCATTCCCGACCGTTTTTGGTCCGGCTTGTCTTAAATTGCAAGACTCGCATATAGCTTTTTTTTGCTGTACTGCGGCGCTAACGGTTCAAACACCCGCAGACTGCTTGCGGGTGTTTTATTTTTATATCGTATGAAATAATATATATAAGGAGTAACTATGAAGGCGTATTGTGAAGAAAAGGAAGGTGTGCTGCATTCGCTCGCTTCTTCCAAGGAAACGGGACTTTCTTCTGCTGAGGCGGAAAAGCGACTTGCCGAAAACGGCAAAAACAAGCTTGCCGAGGGTAAGAAGAAATCACTCGTGCGCAGGTTTTTGGAACAGCTTGCCGATCCAATGATCATTATTTTGATTGTGGCGGCGGCAATCAGCGGTGCTTTGTCGGTGTATCACGTCACGAGAGGCGAAGAGGGGGAATTTGTTGACGTTATCATTATTCTTGCCGTCGTCTTAATCAATGCTGTGCTTGGCGTAGTCCAAGAAAGTAAGGCGGAAAAGGCGATAGAGGCGCTACAAGAAATGTCTGCGGCGACTTCCAAAGTGTTGCGCGACGGAAAAATTGTCGTAATGCCTAGCGAAAATCTCGTCGTAGGGGATATCGTGTTGCTGGAAGCAGGAGATGCCGTTCCCGCAGATGGGCGAATCTTGGAAAGTGCGAGCTTAAAAGTGGAAGAGGCGGCGCTCACGGGTGAATCTGTGCCCGTAGAAAAGATTACGGAAGCCATTTTGTTAAAAGAGGGCGAAAAGGACGTGCCGCTCGGCGACAGAAAAAATATGGTCTATATGGGCAGTACTGTCGTATACGGCCGTGGCGTAGTTGTGGTTACGGCAACGGCTATGGATACGGAAATGGGCAAAATTGCGGGCGCGCTTGCGCAAGCGGAAGAGGGTAAAACGCCCTTGCAGATTAAGCTTGGTCAGCTTTCCAAAATTTTGACGTGGCTCGTGCTCGGTATTTGCGTTATCGTATTTGCCGTACAGCTCATTCGTCACGGTGGATTTGATTTTGAATTTGCCTTGAATTCGTTTATGGTCGCGGTATCGTTGGCGGTTGCGGCAATTCCCGAGGGGCTTGCTGCCGTTGTTACGGTCGTGCTTTCTATCGGCGTTACGAATATGTCCAAACGTAATGCAATTATCCGTAAACTTACGGCGGTAGAAACGCTTGGTTGCGCGCAAATCATCTGTTCGGATAAAACGGGTACGCTTACGCAAAACAAAATGACGGTTGTCAAAAGTTTTTGCGAGGATGAAAGCCGTGTGGCGGCGGGCATGGCGCTTTGCTCGGATGCAGAAATCGATACGGAAGGCGCTGTCACGGGTGAGCCGACGGAAGCAGCTCTCGTTGCGTGGGCAAATAAGCTGGGGCTTTCCAAAATCGACTTAAAGAAAACGTACCCCCGCGAAAACGAATTGCCTTTCGATTCCTCGCGTAAGATGATGACGACTTTCCACCCGCAGGAAAACGCGTACGTGGCGTACACCAAGGGTGCGCCCGACGTGGTTGTGGATAAGTGCGCGTACTATTTGAAAGACGGTAAGCCCGTACCTATGACGGACGAATACCGTGCGGAAATTCTTGCGGCGAACAAGCAAATGGCGGACGAAGCGCTCCGTGTGCTTGCTTGCGCTGAACGCGTATGGAATAAAATTCCGGAAGAACTGTCTTCTCAAAACGTAGAAACGGAGCTTTGCTTTACGGGGCTTTGCGGTATGATCGATCCCGTTCGTCCCGAGGTAAAAGCAGCAATTGCGCAATGCCGTGAGGCAGGTATCCGCCCGATTATGATTACGGGTGACCACGTGGATACGGCGGTCGCAATCGCAAAAGAACTCGGTATTTTAACAGAGGGTGTTCGCGCGTTGACGGGCGCGCAGCTCAACGAAATGGACGATGAAACGTTCGAGAAAGAATTTAGCGAAATCGGCGTGTACGCGCGTGTGCAACCCGAACATAAGACACGTATCGTCAATGCTTGGAAAAAAGCCGGATATATTACGGCAATGACGGGTGACGGCGTGAATGACGCGCCCTCTATCAAGTCTGCCGATATCGGTGTCGGTATGGGTATTACGGGTACGGACGTTACCAAAAACGTGGCGGATATGGTTCTTGCGGACGATAATTTTGCGACCATCGTCGGTGCGGTGGAAGAAGGCAGACGTATCTACGACAATATCCGTAAAGCCATTCAGTTCTTGCTTGCGTCTAATATGAGTGAGGTTATCGCTATTTTCGTAGCTACGATTATGGGATTTACCATTTTAGAACCCGTGCATTTGCTTTGGATTAATCTTGTCACGGATACCTTCCCCGCGCTTGCGTTGGGAACAGAAAAAGCCGAACCGGACGTTATGAAGCGTAAACCCCGTAACTCCAAGGCAGGCGTGTTTGCGGACGGCATGGGTATAGACGTTATATACCAAGGCGTTCTGGTGGCAATTTTGGTGCTTGTTTCCTATTTCGTAGGACATTTTATCGAAGTGGGAAATTGGGAAATTACCAACAGCGAGCACGGTACGACGATGGCGTTTTTGACAATGGCAATGGCGGAGATTTTCCATAGCTTGAATATGCGTTCGCAAAGAAAGAGTTTGTTCTCGCTTAAACGGCAAAATAAGATTCTTTGGGCTGCTACGCTTGGTTCGTTTGTGCTCTCGGTCGGCGTTTGCGCCATTCCTCCTGTTGCCGTATTGTTCGGTTTTGCGCCTATCGGCATTGCCGAGCTTGCGATTGCCGTCGGGATTGGTTTCTGTGTAATTCCCGTGGTAGAGCTTGTAAAATGCATTCAAAGACGTATAAAAAAGTGAAAATAAGGTAAAAAGAAAAGAATACGCCCCCTTGCGGACGTATTCTTTTTCTTGCAAAGCCCAAAATAACCGACCCGTGTCCGCGTTGAATTCAAAAAAAGTTAAAAAAAACACGATATTTTTTTTATAAACTCTTGACTGTTTGATTAAGATATGATATAATAGTGTTTGAAAAAGTATGTTTCCGTCGTTTTTTCGTCGAAAACAGGCAAACTTCCTAAAAAAGGAAGCGGATTAAACGAAAAAGTTCCTAAAAAGAACGTAAATCGAGGTGTAAAAATGGCTGACAAAAAGAAAGGCGTAAAAATGCAACCTACCGTAGATCAAAAAATCGATCTGCTTTATCAGTGGCTGAACAAGTCGTTGGAAACGACGCGCGATTCGATTATTCGTGAAGTGAAATATTCTTCTATGCAGGTCGGCGCAATGAGTCAGGAAATGAAAGCTGATAAGGATAAATCTTCGCAAGCTCTCGCGCAAGAAATCCGTTACAGCTACAAGCAGAACCAGACGATTTATGACGGACTTGCAACAATGCTCGCCACCGATAAGAAGGAAACGGGCGCTTGTTTGGAATCGATTGACGGCAACGTAAAAACGCTGACGGAAAATTCCGCGGCGGCTGCCGAAGCGCATAACGCCATAAAAGAAGCCGTTGAAAAAGCTGCGGCGGATATTCTCGAAAAGGTGGGCGCAGTTGACGAAAGCGTTGCGGCAATCGAGAATATAAACGAGGAGGCTTTTGCCGAGCTTGTTAAGGAAAAGGTTTCCGAATCTTTGGCTGCTATCGAGGCTTCCGTTGGCGAAATCAAATATACGTACTTACAGCAACAGTCGATTTACGACGGTTTGAAAGAGCTGATTACCAACGAAGTTATTCAAAAATTGGACGACATGCGCGCGCAAATCGTCGAGGAAGTGGGTGTAAAACTCGAAACGCTTGACGAGATTAACGAAAGAGTGGCGCATTGTGTTTCGCTTATCGAGGACGCTGACTTCCGCACCGTAATCGAATCGGTATCGGAAAAGACGGAAGAGAGCGTGTCCGAACATAGTCGTCAGATATTGGAGGCGGTTGCCAACATTCCCGTTGCGGAAAACGTTGATTATAACCGTATCGTAGACGAAGTTGGCGATAAAGTGATGGAGGTTCTCACCGATATCGGTTTAAGCGAACCTGCTCCCGTACATAGCGAACCCGTTGAGGTAAAAGTCGATTACGATAAAATCGTTTACGGCACGGCGGAAAAGGTAGTGGAATCGCTTCCTTATCCCGAAAGAGTGGATTATCGCCGTATCAACGACAGCTTTGCAAAGGCTGCGGAAACCGTCAAGGTATGCGTGGATAACGAGGCGATTGAAAACGCTGTCAACGCTGCGGTAGAAAAGGCTGTTGAAAAACTTGTTTCAGATTTTGACGTGGACGCTATTATCGCTAAAATAGCGGAAAAGGTTGTTGTTCCCGTTGTGGAAGCGCCTGCTATTGATTACGAAACACTTGCGGAAAAAGTAGCTGAAAAGATTGTTGTACCTCAACCTCAGGAGCTTGATTACGATCTTCTTTCCGATATGGTGGCTACGAAGCTTGCGCAAAATACCGAACAGGTATTCGACGTTGTGCTTGACGAAACGGGCATCAACCAAATTGCTGATAAGGTTTCGGAGAAACTTGGCGCTATCGAGAACGTCGATTATGAAAAGGTCGGCGCAATCGTTGAGGATAAAATTGTTGCTAACCGTGAGGAAGAACCTACTTACGAGTTTGTTATCGACGACGACGGTGTGAAAGCGATTGCAAAAACGGTTGCGGAAGAACTTAGCCAAAACTGCGTTGCGGTTTGCAATAAGGAAGAAGTTTGCGCAGAAGAGCCGATAGTGGAAGAAGCGGCAGAAGAAGAACCTGTTGTAGAAGAGGTTGTTGAGGAAGTTGTCGAAGAAGCAGTAGAAGAGGTTGCTCCGGTGGAAGAAACGGCTGTTGAAGAGCCTGCGCCCGTCGAAGAGCCTGTTGCAGAAGAACTTGCTGTTTCCGCTGAACCCGTATTCGACGAAAACACGAACGAACTTGTAGATGCAGAAACAGGTCTTGTCATTCGTTTGAAGAGAAGTTTTACGGCAAAGATGAAGCAGAGTGAGGAGCGTGTTAAGGAATATTACAGCGCAATCAAGAACGAATTGACTTCTTACAAGAAGATCAATTCCAACGTAAGTTGGCACGGCGATAGATTCAATTACGGTCGTGATACGGTTGCAAAAGTAAATATTTGCGGTAAAACGCTTTGCTTCTATTTGCAACTTGATCCTGAAAATCCCGAATACAAGACGACTGTTTACCACCAGAAGAACGTCGGTAACCAAAAAGCGTATGAAAACACGCCGTTTATGTTCAAGGTAAAGAGCGACGCGGCTGTAAAGAAAGCACTCCGCCTTGTCGGCTATCTTGCGGAGAAATTGGAAGCCGTAAAAGACGAGAAGTTTGTCCCCGTTGATTATGCAAGTCAATTCGGTTACGAAACAACGAAGCAGCTTTATGATCAAGGGTACATCAAGGCTACGAAAGAGAAGAAAGTCGATCTTACGAGTATCTGATCTTCTCTTGAAAACACATACGAATAAATGATAAGAGAGAGCTGATAATTCCTATAATTTTCGGCTCTCTATTTTATAGACAGGAGTAATAAGGAGACAGTGGAAGAAAGAAAACAAAAAACATCCCGCGGCGGTGCGTATGCGGGAAAAAGAGCACAAACAAAAGTTAAAAACCCGAAAGGTACGGCGTTTGATATTTTTGCCGCAGAAGCAGAGCCTGCGCATATAGCTCCCATAAAACAGAAAAAGCCCAGTACGGTTAAACAACTGCAAGAGGCAGAAGCAAGGAAGGTAAAAACGGAAAAGAAAAAGACGAACGTCACGCAAAAAAAGAGCCGTAAAAAACCCGTAAAAATTATTTTCCTGGGTGGTGTGGGAGAGATCGGCAAGAATATGACCGCGCTTGAATACGGCAACGATATTATCATAATTGACGCAGGACTTTCTTTCCCCGACGAAAATATGCCGGGAATAGATGCGGTCGTGCCCGATATCACGTATCTTACGCAGAATAAAAACAAAATTCGCGGTATCGTGCTCACGCACGGTCACGAGGATCATATTGGCGGCGTACCGTATTTAATGAAAGAGCTTAACCCTGATACGCCTATCTACGGAACAAAGCTGACGCTTATGCTCACGGACAATAAATTGCAAGAACACCGCATGACGAATACTGTCGAACGGGTTGTTGTTCCCGGGGATAAGGTGCAAATGGGAGCGTTTGAGGTGGAATTTATCAACGTAAACCATTCTATTTCAGGTGCGTGTGCATTGGCGATTCGTACGCCTAACGGGCTTATTTACCATAGCGGCGATTTCAAGATCGATCTTACGCCCGTTGCAGGCGAACCGATTGATTTCAAACGAATTGCAGAAATTGGGAAAGAAGGTGTGCTGTTGTATATGAGTGAATCGACAAATATCGAGCGCGCGGGATATACAATGAGTGAAACGGTGGTGGGCACAACGCTCGATCATCTCTTTTCGGAAAATATGACGCGTCGTTTGATTATCGCCACGTTTGCATCCAATGTGCATAGATTGCAACAGATTATAGATTTGGCAGTAAAATACCGTAGAAAAGTGGCTCTTTCGGGCAGAAGTATGATCAAGGTCGTCGATACGGCGGTGAAGATTGGGGAATTAAAGATTCCCGAAGGCGTATTGATTGACGTGGAGCGAACGAAAAATCTCTTTGACGGAGAATTGTTGATTGTTTCCACGGGTTCGCAGGGCGAGCCTATGAGCGCGCTTACGCGTATGGCTTCGGGGGATTTTAATAAGGTCACAGTCGGTAATAATGATACAATTATCATTTCGGCGAACCCGATTCCCGGCAACGAGAAAATGATTTATCGGGTCATTAACAACCTGTATAAACGGGGCGCAAGGGTCGTATATGAGAGTTTGGAAAAAATTCACGTATCGGGACACGCTTGTCAAGAAGAACACAAGATTCTCTTCTCGTTGTTAAAACCGAAATTTTTTATCCCTGTACACGGCGAATACAGGCATTTGAAACGTCACGCAGATCTCGTCGAATCGCTTGGTCTTTCCGAGCGCAACATTCTCATAACAGAGATTGGCGATTGTGTGCATCTCACGGAAAATTCCCTTGCAATCGGTGAAACGGTGGCAGCAGGTACGAGATTAATCGACGGCGAAGGTATTGAGGACTACGAAACGAGCGAGGTTATTAAAGAGCGTTTAAAAATATCCTCAGACGGTATCTTTACGGTTGCGCTTGCTGTTACGGGTAACTACGTTATCAATGAACCTGTGATTGAAGCGCACGGTTTTGTCTTTGCGGATAATACGGGTACGGAAACGGAAATTCGCGCCGTAGCGCAACGCGCCGTAGAAAGCTACGATTACGCAAACGGCAACAAAAACGAGTTTGCCGAATGTGTTCGCAAAGCTTTGAAAAATTATTTTTACAAAAAGACGAAAGCTGCGCCGTTTATCGTAGTCAGCATACTCGACGTGTAAAGGACGGAAATGGATTATCTCCCTACAATACAACCGAATATAAGCGCGTCGCTTCAAAAGCAACGCGAGGAGGCGCTTGCGCGCGGTATTCCCGTGGCGGATGACGATACCTTACAGTTCTTGCTTGTTACGCTTTTAATAAAACGTCCGCTCCGTATTTTGGAAATCGGTACGGCGGTGGGGCTCTCGGGTATTGCCATGCTACAAACCTGTCCGCAGGCAAGGCTCACCACTATTGAGCTGGAAGAGGAGCGGTATTTGGAAGCAAAACAAAACTTTGCGAAGTTCGGCGTGGCGGATAGGGTGGTTGCGTATCTTGGCGACGCGGGCGAAATCCTTACCATGATGGACGGCGAATTTGATTTTGTCTTTTTGGACGGTCCAAAAGCGCAATATGAGAAATATTTATTCGATTTAAAGCGACTTATGCGGAAAGGTTCGGTCTTATTTGCCGACGACGTGCTTTTATACGGTTGGGTCAACGGTAAAGAACCTACGCCGCAAAAGCGTAGGTCTATCGTGGAAAAGATCCGTTCCTATCTCGATACGATTGCAAAAGATACGGATTTCACCACGTCGATTGTCGATATCGGCGACGGCGTGGCGTTGTCCGTATACCAAGGAGGAAAAGAAGCGTGAAAACGGAGCTTTTAGCACCTGCGGGTAGCTATTCCAAGTTTTTGACGGCGTTGCATTTCGGCGCAGACGCCGTGTATCTCGGCGGAAAAAATTTTTCCTTGCGTACTTTTGCGGATAATTTCACAAAAGAAGAGCTGAAAACAGCCGTTACGCTTGCGCATACGCAAGGAAAAAAGGTATATGTAACGGCAAATATCTATGCTCGAAACGCCGATTTTGCTATGCTTGGCGACTATTTTTCCTATCTTTCCAAGGTTGGTGCAGACGGCGTAATTGTCAGCGATCCCGGGGCGGTTTACGTGGCAAAAAAATACGCGCCCACGCTTCCGATACACCTTTCCACACAAGCAAATACGACGAATAAATATGCTGTAAAATTTTGGCAGGAACAGGGTGTTTCCCGTGTGATTTTGGCAAGAGAGCTTTCTTTAAAAGAGATTGCCGAAATACACGAATTCGTTCCCGACATGGAATTGGAGGCGTTTGTGCACGGGGCTATGTGTATCTCGTATAGCGGACGGTGTCTTTTATCTGATTATTTAGACGGCCGTTCTTCCAATCGCGGTGCTTGCGTGCAGGCTTGCAGGTGGAAATATGAGATTCGTGCGTTAAACGCTACCAACGGAAAATCGGAATGGCTTCCTATCGAGGAGGACGGTAAGGGCGCTTTCATTTTGAACAGTAAGGACTTGAATATGCTTGCCCGTTTGAATGAAATGGAGGGGGCAGGTATTCGTTCATTTAAGATAGAAGGGCGTATGAAAAGCGGGTACTACCTTGCCACGGTCATCAATGCGTACCGTCGCGCGCTTGACGGCGGCGCGTTACGGATATCCGAAAACGAGCTGCTCTGCGTAGCGCACCGTGACTATACGCAAGCGTATGCGGATGGAGAGAATAGTCAAACGGTTAATTATACGGACAGTCAATCCAAAGGCGAATATACGTATATTGCGGACGTAGAGGGATGCGAGAACGGTTATGTTTTTGCGCAAATGCGCAACCGTTTTAAATCGGGTGATATACTCGAAGTGCTTTCCCCCGACGGGAATTTCGGTAAAGCTTTTCAAGCCGACGAGATATTTACTTCGACGGGCGAACGGACGGAAGACGCCAAACTTGTGCAAGAGGTTTACAAGATTGCTTGCCCGTTCGTATTAAAAAAAGGCGACTATCTTCGCAGAAAAAACTGAAACGGAAGAAAGGATATGAAGAAAAAAATACTACTGATAGCAACGGGTGGCACGATTGCCTCGCATGCAGGAGCCGACGGGCTTACGCC
This sequence comes from Clostridia bacterium, assembly GCA_017463145.1. Classification (GTDB taxonomy): domain Bacteria; phylum Bacillota; class Clostridia; order Christensenellales; family Borkfalkiaceae; genus Scatosoma. The sequence goes on along the minus strand of JAFTPR010000020.1, from coordinate 753 downwards.
TGCAATTAAAGCGGACGAACTACTCCGTTGCGTACCCGAAATTTTCGAGTTTTGCGACGTGGACGCCGTCCAGCCGTACAATATCGATAGCACCAACGTCACGCCTGCGCATTGGGTCAGCCTTGTGGAGGTCATACGGGAAAATTATGAACGATACGACGGGTTTGTGATTTGTCACGGTACGGACACACTCAGTTATACGTCTGCTATGCTTTCATATATGGTACAGGGTTCGCCTAAGCCGATCGTCTTGACGGGTTCGCAAAAACCGATTGATAAAGAGGATACAGACGGGCGTATCAATCTGAAAGACAGCTTTCTCTATGCTACGAGCGAAAACGCAAGCGACGTGGTGATTGTTTTTCAGGGCAACGTCATTGCAGGTACGCGCGCCAAAAAGGTGCGTACGAAAAGTTATAACGCCTTTATCAGCGTAGATTTCCCCAATCTTGCTACCGTAAGGGACGGGCGGGTGATTCAGTATATTACTACGCCCAAAAAGGACAAGCCCGAATTTTTCACAAAACTGAACGATCGGGTAGGGCTTCTTACGCTTACGCCGGGGCAACGCGGCGATATCCTCGACGCTTATTTCCGCTTTAACGACGCGGTAGTGCTTTCAGGGTACGGCACGGGCGGAATCCCCGAGGGAGAGTATTACGGATTTTATGACGTGATTACTTCTTGGGAACGCAAGGGAAAAACTCTCGTTGTTACTACACAGGTGCAGCAAGAGGGTAGCGATATGAGCGT
>JAFTPR010000064.1 GCA_017463145.1 Clostridia bacterium | reverse complement strand
GAAAAGAATTTCTTACGGATACCAACGGTTTGATAGGTTAAAGAAGAAAATTTTATTTGTTTTAGCTTCTTAAATTGAAAATCTTTGAATTTATTTTAACTTTCTTCTTTTTACCATACCCCAACATTTGACACAGAGCCAAAAAAACATGTTTGCGTAGTAAACATCTGCTGGCTTATGATATGCACCACAAAAGTTAGACACGCTTTTGTAGGTGCATATTTTTATGTAAAAACACTCTCCAAAATTCATCCGTACTTTGGAAGAATACCTTATGCATTCTAAGATTTTTCCGTATATCTTTAACCCGTGCCGAATCGTGCAAGCGGAAAAGGCGATAACCTATTTGTAACGCACTATTTCAAAGACAACGTTTCCTTATCCGCCGCCACGTCCTTTTCCAGCGAACGCAATGCTTTTTCCAACCGTTCACAAATAGCATCTCCCATTCGCGCAAAACCGAGCTGTTCCGCAAGCAATTTGAACAGCCCTGATTTTTCCGCCGTTACGTTTTGTTTGAGCAACTCTTTCAAGCCGTTTGCCAACTCCTCTATGGCAATATATTTAACGTCACGCGGCGTTGTGCCATCCATGGGTACGCGTAACATAGGAACTTCCCGATTGGACAAATACAAGAAACCGTTGCGACGAATAACGCCTCTTGTTTGACAAATACCGATTGCCGTTTCATACTCGTCACGTACAACGTTCGTTACCTTTTCCCTGCCACCAAACAAAAAAACAATCCGTTTCAAAAGCCATTCCTCGGAAAGCGGTGCTTCCGTTTCGAGCATAGCGCAAATAATGCGGGCAATATCACCCTTCATTTTTCTGCCAAGCTCCTCTTCGTTTGCCATTTTATATTTTGGAAACGCAAAATGTTTTTCTGCAAGCATCTCTTCAAAGGAAACCTTAGAACTCGTTTTTCCGTCTTCTTTCGGCACGTTTTCCAATGCCTCTTTAACCACCGTTAACAGTCTTTCTTTTTCTACGCGTTTATTCCTAAACCAATCGGTGGACCAAATACGGTAAAATTTCCATCCCATTCTTTCCAAAACCTCTTGACGAAGTCTATCTCTATCACGCGCAGTCTTTGAAGAATGATAGGTAGCGCCGTCGCACTCAATTGCCAACACATAATCGGCGGAATCGGGACTTTTTACTGCCAAATCAATTTTTAAAGCGGAGCAACCGACTTGCATATCAACCGAATAACCGTTTTCCCGCAAAAAGTCGTACACCTCTGTTTCAAACTCCGAATCAAACTCCTCAAACGGATTGATTTCTACCGTTTTTTCGCAGACGTTTGTGCCGTTTTCCGCATATTGCAAATATTCGCGCAACAATCTTGCGCCAACCGATTTCGAGCCGGATAAATCAATATCCGTATAATGCATAGACGATACGACCTGTACGTTACATTTCGCGCGCGTTACGGCAACGTTCAAACGGCGTTCGCCGCCCTCGCGGTTGATAGGTCCGAAATTCAAAAGCAGCTTCCCATGCAAATCTTTTGCATATGCAATACTGAATATAATCGTATCGCGTTCGTCGCCTTGCACGGTTTCCAAATTCTTCACGAAGAACGGTTCAACCTTATCAAACTTGAAGAACGCCTCCTTAGACGGGTCTTGTTTTCTTCTTTTGGAAATCAGTTTATCAATTAAATTTTGTTGAGAAATGCTGAACGCAACAACGCCCAAGCTACGTTCCGGGTATTTTTCGATATGCGCAAACACCAAATCCACAATTTTTTCCGCTTCTGCTCGATTGGTTTTTGTTTTTCTGTCAAATACGCCGTTTACGTGGATATAATCCACGCCGATACCCTCTTTATCCGTTTTCGACGACGGGAACGTGACTAAATCGTTATCGTAAAAATTCTTATTCGAGAAAGAAATAAGTTGTTCAAAACGACTACGGTAATGCCATTTCAGTCTGCGTTGCGGGAACGTTGTGGAACACAAATCCAAAATAGATTCAAAATCCGTTATATCCTCCGTTTCGTCCTCCAAATCGCTTTCGACGGATGCATTAAAGAAATTGCTGGGCGGCATTTGTTTAGAATCCCCCACAACGATTAACTGCTTACCGCGGTAAATCGCCTCAACCGCGTCTTGGGGAAATATTTGCGAAGCCTCGTCGAATATCACCACGTCGAACGGCATATCCGCCGCCAAATACGTACTTACGCTAAGCGGTGACATCAAAAAGCAAGGTTTTAAGGTTTGCACCAATTCCCCTATTTCGGAAAGCAATAAACGAATACCCTTTTGTTTCCGTTTTTTCTCTCCTTCTCGCAGTAAAATCGCAATACTGCTACCCTGCGCGACCATATCAAGAGGAGGTCTTTGCGCGGACAGCTCCGCCTTGATTTTTGCTTTATTGATTTCAAAGTGCAACCGATCCTTTTCCTTGAACCGTTTTACAGCCTCGTCATGCGGAACACGCGCAAACTCCAAAAGCGCAGGTGTTTCGTGCAATACCGCGTCTATCCACTGTGTATAAAAAGCCTTTTTATACGCAGAAACGATTTGCGAAGCGTCGATTTTCTTTTTTATCGCATAATCGACAAATCTACGTAAGCCTATTCCTTTTAATTTTTGCAACAGCGCAACAAAACCGCACCAATGATCAAGCTTATCGACACTATCATAACACCCTTCGAATTTTTCCAATAAAACGCTCAAATGCGTATTCGGCAAATCGTATTCTTTCAAATCAAAGCACGCATATATCCGCAGTTCCGCCTCACCGTAATCCAAGAATGCTTTTTTATAACAAGCCGCCAAGTCCGCAAAAACAGGCTGTTGCTCAACAAACTCGTCTTTATTCAAACCGGACAAGCGCTTAAACGAAACCCCTGTTGCAAGAATTTCAGACAAAGCGCGCAATTCCGATATACAAAGCGCAAAATCAGTATTCACGCCGCTATACCCTCGACCGAGCGTACCTTGTATCCTTGCCTCCAACTCATTAAACTTTTTCAGCTTCTGTTGATATACGCAAAGCATATCAACCGCCTCAACCGCCTCTTTATATTTCGGCTTTTTTCCGTCCTTTTTGCAAAGCTTGATATCGCTTATCAGGCGTCTGTATTCGCCGTTGAAAACCCGAGAGAAAAAACCGTTGAATTGCCTTGTCAGCTTCTTGAAAAGCGTTTGCCCGTCCAGCCTATAAATATCCTCGTCAAACGTTGCTTCCAAAACGCGTTTTTTGTCAAGAATTTCTGCCGCAATCGTTTGCATTTGCTTAACAACACCCAATGCTTTATCCGTTTTACTTGCGAGTAAAAGCGCAGGCGTGATAAAATCACTTTCTTTTACCAATTGGAAAAATTTCTCGAACGTGTGCGCCAAAGCAAGCGTATTGACCGAAATGCCGTATTTTTCGGAAGTTTTTTCCGATATTTCTTGCAAGCAACGGCAAAGTGTTGCCACCGCCTGTAAATCGTCTTTTACCTGCATTACCGCTTGGTAGGAACAATCTTCTTTAACGTAACCGTACCAAACGTTATGACGGTATTCGTATCCGATTGACGGGATATAATCCACGTATCTGCCAAGCACGCTTTCCGCCTTTTCGATATATTCCTCGCCCTTGTTTTGGATATCAGGAATAATTAACTCCGTATTCGGCGCAAAACGACACGCAGATACTTCTTCATACAAGCCATACAGAGTTTTATTGATAATCGGACGAACCTTATGCAATTCGACTGCATACCCATCTAGTTTTTTTTGCGCTTCTGCCTTTGCTTTCAGTTCCTTTTCCGCCTGCCTGGAAACGCCGCTTTTTTGCAATTTCAGCGTATGGCAAAGCTCGTCAATTACCTGCCGTTTATTGGCTTTATGGCTATGTAATTCCAAACAAAATTCGTCTAATCCCGCGTTTTTGAGTTTTTCGTATACAACGTTGAGCGCCGCAAGCTTTTCGGAAACAAACAATACTTTTTTCCCGCCCGCAAGACATTCTGCAATAATATTCGTAATGGTCTGGCTTTTTCCCGTTCCCGGAGGACCTTGCAAAACAAAGCTCTTTCCGCGCAACGCCATTTCGATTGCCTCGTTTTGGCTGGAATCGGCATCTACCACGTTATGCAAGTCTGATTCGACAGAATCTTGCCCGCCTTCCACGTCGCCAAAGTCGGCTTCCCCAAGCAACGCGCGAATATTTGCGTTTTGGGCAATCGTGGGTGCATTGTCTTTCAAATCCTTATACATATTAATTTTAAGGAAAGAGAAAATACCGATTTTACATTCGGAGGACACACTCCATTTCAACTTGGAAATTAAATCCTGAATTTTGATAAAATACGCGACAATCCCCTCTTCCTCATCAAATTCGGGCAGTTTGAGCCCATATTCGTTTTGCAGTTTAAACGCAAATGTCGGATTGACGATAAGTTCGTCGTCCGTGACTTTTACGTAAAACGGATCGACGGACGATTCGTTTTCGATTGTAACGGGCGCAAGCAAAATCGGAGCGCGCATATATTGCGAATTCCCATTTTCCGTCCAATGAATGAACCCGAATGCGATATAGGCAATATTCACACCCGTTTCTTCCATGGCGCTTCTTGCTTTTTTACTTATATTTTTCAATGCAGAAATCGGTTTATTGTCAATATTGTACAATAAAATTTGCTGCCTTTTCAGTTTCCGTTCGTAGGCGCTTAAATAATCCTCTTTGGGAATCCGTTTTTCGTACCGATTTACGCCAAGTTCCTCTTCAAAATAGTAAAACTCTTCCTCCTCGTCTTCCAGCTTCGGGTCGTATACTTCAAATATGGCAGAATGTTCTGCGCGATTAAAAAGCGTAACAAAATCGGGGGAAAGGATTTCCACCGTACTTTGTTTTGCATCCTTAAAATGAATAAGATTATTGCGTTTCCCCGTATCCAACAATAATTCGGCCCACTTATTTAACTTCTCTGCGTTCATTTGTTTATCCTGTTTGCAACCATTTTCTTTTATTGTAGCACATTTAAAAAAAAATACAAGCATTCTACACACATAGCCAAGTCAATATCATTTGCGCTATACTCAAATATGAGCACTTTTTTGCCCTGCGCATAAAAAAAGTACACCGCAAGATGTACTTTTTTCAAACAGCTTTTTAATTTTACCAGCCTCGTTTTATTATTTCCAAACGGATAGCTTCCCAAAGCTTATCCCCACCCCATTCGTGTCCTTGTTGCGTTACAATCAAACGGCACTTATCGGCTACGCCTGCCTTTTCGTATATCTTTTTAGCCTTAACGTACTCCGACTCCACGCCCGACAACGGAAAAATCGGATCGTCAGAGCCTGCGACAACAAGCAATGTACGGGGCGCGACAAGGCACGACAATTCCCCCATTTCAAAATAATTATACATCTTCGGGATATAGTTGCAAGCGCAATGATACATAGCAAGAATAGACGTTTTATACGAACAAAACGCGCCGCAGGGAACAGCTATTTTTATACGCTCATCATAACAAGCCGCATAAAAGGTGGCCGTGCCGCCGCCTGAGTGACCCGCCAAAATGATTTTATCCAAATCAAGTTTTGGGTTTGCCATAGCGACAAGCGCGTCAATCGCGCGACTTACGTCCCAAGCCCGTTCGCCTGCAATCGTCCTGCCAAGATGTACCGCCGTTAAAAACGTATAGGCGCACATTCTCGAATCCCAAGGATACCGACTTGTTCTGCGTTCGCCAAAGGCGCGCTGTTCGATTGCCAAAGCCGCATAACCGTTTTGTACTGCCTGTATGGCGAATGCATTCTTCGGCAGCCACTTTTTATCTATCTCATATTTTGCAACGTTGATAGAATTGTGAAAACCCGTCGTATGCCCTTGCAACGTAATAACTACGGGATATTTTTCCTTACCTGTATCAGGGATTAACAAATAGCAAGGGACAATGGAGTTTCTCTCACTTTCAAACGTGAAGCGGATTTGTATATATCCCGCCTGCGGCGTAATTTCCTCTATCTCAACCGACAAGGGGCAACCGTTTTTTTCAATTTCCGCAAAACCTAAAAGCTCGTAAAATTTTTCTTTTACCTGCGCTCGCCAAGCAACGTAATCATTAGTTTCGTCAAAAGCAAGCGTTTGAGATACCGTTTCCACAAGTTTATCGTGACAAAGATCGCCTATAATCTCTTTCATTTTTATACCTCAACCGTTATTTCTTGACCGCTTATATTGTTCGTAGAAAGGCAAATATGCTTTCGTGTTTTCCAACATTTCGTCGAACAGTTTTCGCGCCGCGGCAAACGGCAGATTAACGTTGGGATTATTGACAAATACGGAGAACGCCAACTCGTAATCCCCTGTCATACCTGCCTCCACGACAGCCTCCTGCTCCTCAATAATTCGCATAACAAGCGCATTTACACGCAACGGCACTTCCCCCGCAAAAACAGGTCTTACGCTATCTTCTGAAAAGACGGCGTTCGTTTCAAGAACCGCATTTTTCGGGTTATTTGGCACTTGCCCCATGTTGGGAATATTGACGTTGGTTACGATATCTCCAAGCCCAAGCAACGCTTTGATTTGACGAACGCTTTCCTCCCCACTGTCATCCAAAACGAATTGCGCCTCGCCGCTTGCATATTTCTTTGCTTTTTCCAATCGGGAGTTTAATTCTTTTTTTCTATATTCGACCGTGGTAAGCGTAAAACCAAACGATTTTACCGTGTCGGGGTCTTTCAAATACCAATATCCGTTACAAAATTCCGCAAGATGCCTATCACCCGCAGCCGCAATCACGCCATAACGCTTAAACAAATCGAATTTTACCATATTCAAATTCGTACCTGGAAGATTGACCCAATTTGGATTCGTATGAACCCCCGTTCCATTGGGATGCGCTTTGACGTATTCCCCAAACAGTTCATACAGGTCAATTCCCTTATATTTCGCTTCTGTAAGCCACGTAAAATGGTTGATACCCACAACGTTTGTTTTTAAGTCGGTACGCTTTGCCTGTACTCCATATTTTTCTTTTAACATATCCAAAATAAGCTGTTGCGTACCAAACACCTCGTGACAACACCCGAACGCCTTGATTTGCGGAAACGTTTTATATAACGTACGCACACAAACTGTCATGGGATTGGTAAAATTGACGACCCACGCCTTAGGACAATACTCTTTGACCGCCAAAGCTATCTTTTGGAACATTGGTACTGTACGGAGTGCGCGGATAATACCGCCGGGCCCCGTCGTATCGCCCACGGATTGATAAATACCATACTTTTCTGGCAAATGTACGTCACTTTCCATTTCGTCAAACGTACCCGGGAGAATGGAAATAAAAACAAAATCCGCATCTGTCAACGCTTCTTGAAGCGTTTTTTTCGCTTCGTACTTCCATTTGCCGACAACGTCTTCCCTTGCACTAAGGCGATTCCCAATTATTTCATTGCAACAAGCCGCCTCAAAATCAATATCGTATAAATTTACACAACCGCTTAAATCGGGTTCTTGCGCCAAGTCTTTCATTAGTATATATGCCCAACCACGCGAACCGCCGCCTATATAGGCAATTTTCAAATCAGACACTTTGGTTTTACTTTCATTATACTTTTTCATGTTTTGCTCCTTTGTTTTTTGTACAATAATTATAACAAATATTTTTTAATTTTTCTATAAAATTATTGCTTTTTTGCTTTAATTATGTTAAAATATTACTCAATAGTGAGGGCGTTATATGAATAAACCGATTTTGGCGGATACCTATATCCGCAGCTATTATTTTGAAAACAAGAAAACGTCGGGCGCTATGCCGAATATGCATTACCACGACCATTACGAGCTATATTATCTGTTATCAGGCGAACGCAAATATTTCGTGGGAGATAAATTCTCCACCGTGCAGCAAGGCGATTTTGTGGCAATCCCCCCGCAAACCCCGCACAAAACAGGCGGTCAATCAGGCTGGCGAATCCTATTTGCATTCGACGACGGTTTTTTGGAAAAATGGCTTACGCCACAAGCGCAAAAAATAGTTTTAAACTTTTTTAATAGAACATTTATCCGTCCTCCAAAGGAAAAACGGGACGAAATCATATCTCTTTTAAGTCAAATCGAAAAAGCATCAAGCGAAAAACAAGAAGAGAATATTTTCTCCGCTTTGTTTCGTCTGTTTTTTATCCTAAACGATTCCCCCAATGCAACGAACGAAGAAACCTATGCCACAAAGCTTTTACATAACGCCTTAGAATACACGCAAACGCATTATGCGCAAATAGAAAATATGGACGAGCTTGCCAAGGCTTTGTTCGTTTCCAAATCGTACTTATGCCATATTTTTGCCAAGTATGCGGAAGTATCCTTTGTTCGCTATCTTACGCAAATACGTTTAAAGAACGCCTCGGAACAATTAAAAAACACAAAACGGAGCATAAGCGAAATTGCCATAGCCTGCGGGTTCAGTACCTCGACGTATTTTTGCCAAGTATTCAAAAGAGAATTTGGATTTTCGCCTTTAAAATACCGAGCCATATACCAAAAAATCAAAGTAAACAATGCCGCAACCATCATACATGCCGCAAAATAAAAAGGTACCGTTGAAGCATAACGCCTCAACGGTATCATTTTATTTCCCGTAATAATTTCGATACAACGTATTTAAATTTCTAGCCGACGGATAAATGGACTGCGGACTTAAAAAATGTGAAAATTCAAACGTGATGCTCTTTTCCACATACCCTTCTGCTATCGCAAGTTTTTTGCGCAAGACGTCAAACGGAATCGGGTAATACATTCGCCGCACGTCCCTTTCAAACGTTTCCACGTTTGTCCAAAAACGAATGTTGTGCGCCTTGCAAAGTTTTTTCATTGCGGCAAGATATCCCTCGTATTCGTCCAGACTTGCCGTACCGTCCTGAAAAGCGCATATATCGATATCCTTTCCGCTCTTTTCCCAAATATTATTCCATTCATCTACCGTACGTTCAGGAGAAAAGACTGCGCCGTCGTTTAATCCACGACCTTGATAAAACGGACTGATCATTACCGATTTCTCAGGCGTTTTGTCCTTACAAAGCGCGGCAAGACCTTGCATTGTTTCTTTTAGATTGAACGTATTACGGCTACCTTCATGCGGTATGTACCAACCCTTAAACGAAGAAATATCCCCGTACCGTTCCAAAGCCTCGGCAAGAAACAGTTTATTTTTCGCTATCTCGTTTTTGTAGTCCCCCACGCGCCACGTCACGCTTGAAATATACATTCCGAGGTAGACCTGCATATCCCGTTTTGCAGCTTCCCGCATAATAAAACCTGCAAAGTCCTCATTTTCCTCTTTGAGTGTAGGGAATATTTTAGAAGGATATAAACACTTTCCGTCGAACGCACCGCGGATAAACACAAGGGTATCCATACCCACCGCTTTCATATTATCCAAGTCCGCCGCCCATTGTTCCTCCGTCCAATTGGAAGAAGGAATATCGTAGGTAATTTCGTCGATAAACGTACCCGTAATCGGATATTTTCCTTTCATTTGTATACTCCTTTTTCTCTCATTATACCACGCCTTGCAGCTTTTAACTATATCAATATTGACCTATTTTGCACTTGTATTGACTTGTCTTATTGCTTTTTGCGCTTCTTCCTCCGTGGCTTTGCGTAAAATTTGCTTTACCGTTTCGGGATCGTACGGGGCGGTGTCGTCGTTGAAATACCGTACGCAATCCGTATAAACAATTTGCTCGATATCTTGTTTACCCATACGCACCCACACGTATTCGCCTTTCTCTACCGTTTCGGTTGGGTCGAGATACCAATATTGACAACCCGCATAGCCTAAGGGGCTTACCCCAACGAAAGCAAATTTACCCCTACCGTGTACGTACTTACCGTATGCAGCGTCAAATTCCGTCCGTAATTTTTGAGCAAAGGAAAGAATCTCTTCCCGATGCAACAATACGGTGTATACGCCACCTAAAAAACGCTTTTTGTCCTTTGAACGCATAAGCAAACGAATCGCCATAACACAATCGTTTTTGCGGCGTTCCTCTCGGCTAAGTTCCTTGCCTCGTTGTGTGTGGGGATACAAATCCACCGCAAGCCCTGCCCTTTCAAAAGCAAGTGTATATTCTTTGCCGTATGCCCCTGCAAGCAAACGGAACATTGCCGTAATCCATTCTTCCAATTCCTCGATTGAAATCGTCGCTTCCGTCGCTTTATAGGACACGTATTCGTTGGATACTTCTATCTCTGTACGCGCCCAAAACTCGCTTGCAAACAGCTTTTGGGGGCGTATCGAAAAACAAAATTCCGTGCCTTGCGTTTGTACTGCCGCCATCGTCAGATACCGACAATTTGCCCAAGACGGGCAAGACAGGCGTTACAAGTTTCGATTGTTTCCTTGCAATTCGGCGCGTCCATGCCCTCGGCAAACAGCTTATATTCCGCATCTGCGCGAACGTTGTTTACATAGGTAAGATAATCGTCGATTGCCTCTTTGTACGACTCCTTTGACATCTTCTCCCCGCAGGCTTGCAAAACAGTAAGCCGAATGGCTGCAAGCGCGCAAATCTCGTTAAAAGAAAGCTCGTCGATAGCCTTGATAAACAAACGGTTATTTTTTACTGCGCCTACGATACCGAAAATGCCTTTTGCCTCCGTGACCAAGCCACGGTAATCCGCGTGCATTATGGAATTAAATACACGTTTTCCAATCTCAAATCCCGTTACAATCGTCACCGTATTTTTACTATGTATCCTACTGTAATTCTCTGCGTACAGGGCATTTAAGCGATCCATATATTTGGGATTGTTAAACAGAATTTTCGAAACGGCTTCCAAGGACGCTTCTTCGCATTGATATTTGTACGATTTTTCCGCCATAAACGCCAACGCAAACTTCACCTTTTCCACGCCGTAAATATCTTTTTTAAAAAGCTTCTTTTCTGCGTATTTTTTTAATTTTTCGATATTCTTGGAAAGAGCCAACGCATTACGCTTATGCGAAGCCTCATATGCCGCCAAGGCATTTAATGCGCTTTGGCGCTTTACCGTCAATTCCTGTATGGTATACCGTCTATACTCGTTCTCTACGCTGTTTTTTACGCTGTTAAACAATTTCTCGAAAATATTTTTTCCCACAAACGTCGATTCAAGCGGTTGATTTTCGTTCATTGCCGTTTCAACAGCAAACAAATCCCCTTGCAAACGGCAATAGGTAAGGTTGTCCATTAACTTTTTGGTTATATGCGCCTTTCTTTTTTGATTGTTCATTTTGTCAACTCCTTATTGATAAATTCTTTTATTTTTTCCAAATCCAAGCTACGTTCGTTGTCTTTCAACAACTTGAATATATCTTTCAGTTTGGTAGCTTTCCCTTTCTCAAACGAACCCGACGGAGTACTGCCCGACGAAAACCAATACTCCCCGTATTCGTATATCTCCCGCTTGGGGATACTTCCCGCCTGTATCTGCAAAAACAACTTTTTTACAGAATGCGGAATACCGCCGTACTTTCCGTTCTCAAAATCAGAAACGTATTTATAAACCGTAGGGCGACTCTTATTTAAAATCTTTGAAAGTTCCGTAATGGATATAACGTCCGTAATTTTCACTTCGCGCCTCCTTTTTACACAATTTTACACTATTAATCTATACTTGTCAAGTATTTTACGTAAAAAAATGTAAAAAAGTGTAAAAATATTTTTTAGGTATTATTGAAAATCCGTTTTTTCTATTTGTTAAAACAAATAAAAAAGCTGAAAAAACGAAGCGATTGCCTTGACACTTACAAATAAATATAGTATAATACTTTCGTATGATATAATACAAGTTCTATTTTTACAAGGAGGGCTATTATGGCTCATTTGCAAGAGGCGGCTGTAAAAAAGATCAACGAGATTTGTGACAGATACGTTGACGAAAAGACACCGCTTATGATGATTCTGAGCGATATTCAAAAGGAATACGGTTATATCCCGCTCGAAGTACAAGAAATTGTATCCAAGCGCACGGGCGTTTCCGTAGCCGAGATTTACGGCGTTGTAACGTTCTATTCGTTTTTCTCGCTCGAACCCAAGGGAAAATACGTAATAGGCGTATGCCTCGGTACGGCTTGCTACGTAAAAGGCGCGCAACAGATTGTCGATAAATTTTCCGAAATTATCGGCATTAAAGCAGGTGAAACGTCCGCAGACGGTTTATTTACGTTGGATGCGTTGCGCTGTATCGGCGCTTGCGGTATTGCCCCTGCCGTTACCATTAACGGCAAAGTGTATCCCAAGCTGACGGTGGACGCAGTTCCCAAAATCGTAAACGAATACAAGGCAATGGAGGCGAATAACCAATGATTAAGAATTTTAACGAGCTTAGCCAAACTTGTGAAAAATGCGCTTCCCTCTTGGATGCAAAATTCACGGGAAACGACGGAAAACGGCACGTTGTGCTTTGTGGCGGTACAGGCTGTATCTCCTCCCGTTCCGACGAAATTACCGCTGCATTTAAGAAACTCCTTGAAGAAAAAGGGCTTACAGAAAAAGTCACCGTAAATCAAGTAGGTTGCTTCGGGTTCTGTTCGCAAGGGCCTTTTGTCAAAATCTACCCCGAAGATACGTTGTATAGATTGGTACAATTAGAGGACGTTGCCGAAATCGTCGAAAAGGACCTTATCGGCGGCGAAATTATCGACAGATTGCTGTACGTAGACCCTACCACGGCGGAAAAAATCACAAAACAAGAGGACATCAATTTCTATAAAAAGCAAGTGCGTATCGCTTTGCACGGGTGCGGCAGTATCAACCCGGAAAACATTAACGAAAGCTTGGGCGCAGGAGCGTTCAAGGGTCTTACCCGCGCGCTCCAAATGGACAGAGCGGACGTCATAAAAGAAGTTCTTGATTCGGGCTTGCGCGGTCGCGGCGGCGGCGGCTTCCCTGCCGGCAAAAAATGGCAATTTGCATATGCGCAACCCGAGGGTGAAAAATACGTAGTATGCAACGGCGACGAGGGCGACCCCGGCGCATTTATGGACAGATCTATCCTTGAAGGAAATCCTATTGCCGTAATCGAAGGTATGATGATTGCAGGATATGCAATCGGCGCACAAAACGGTTATTTTTACGTCCGCGCGGAATATCCTATCGCCGTAAACAGATTAAAGCTTGCTATCAAGCAAGCGGAAGAGCTTGGGCTTTTGGGCGACAATATTCTCGGCACGAATTTCTCGTTCCGTGTGCATATCCGCCTTGGCGCAGGCGCGTTTGTATGCGGCGAAGAAACGGCTCTTTTGAATTCTATCGAGGGACAACGCGGCATGCCCCGCCCCCGTCCCCCGTTCCCTGCAGTGAAAGGGCTTTGGGATAAACCCTCTATCATCAACAACGTCGAAACGCTTGCTTGCGTTCCCTTTATTCTCCGCGAAGGCAAGGACGCGTTCTCTGCTTACGGCACAGAGCGTTCCAAAGGCACGAAAGTATTTGCGCTCGGCGGTAAAATTAACAACGTTGGTCTTGTCGAAATCCCTATGGGCACGACGCTTAGAGAACTTATTTACGATATCGGCGGCGGTATCCCCGGCGGCAAGAAATTCAAAGCCATTCAAACGGGCGGACCTTCGGGCGGCTGTTTGACGGAAGCAGACCTTGACGCGGAAATCGACTTCGACAATCTTGTTGCAAGAGGTTCCATGATGGGCTCGGGCGGTGCGATTGTTATGGACGAGGACAACTGTATGGTGGACGTTGCAAAATTCTATATGGAATTTATTTGCGACGAATCCTGCGGAAAATGTACGCCCTGCCGTATCGGAACAAAGCGGATGTTGGAAATCCTTACCCGCATCACGGACGGCAAAGCAACCATGAACGATTTAACCGAGTTGGAAGAGCTTGCGGAAAACGTCAAGAGCAATTCCCTTTGCGGGCTGGGACAAACTGCGCCCAATCCTATCTTATCCACGCTGAAACATTTCAGGGAGGAATATATCGCGCATATCGTAGACAAGAAATGCCCTGCGCATATCTGCAAAAATCTTATGCAATATGTTGTTGAAGAAGACAAATGCTTTGGTTGCGGAGCTTGCGCAAGAGCCTGCCCCGTAAACGCATTTACCAAGACGGACTACATTGCGCCCGGCAAAAAATTGCCTGCCTACACGATCGATCAAGACAAGTGTATCAAATGCGGCATGTGTATCGCAAGCTGTAAGTTTAAAGCGATTGTAAAGAAATAAGCGGAGGAATGACCATGGCTAAAATCAACATTAAAATTGAAGGTATACCTTTCGAGGTAGAATCCGGCTTGACTATATTGGAAGCGGCAAAGGCTTGTGGGTTTGAAATACCTTCGCTTTGCGCATTTAACCACGGCGAATGTTCCAAAGGCTCGTGCAGAGTTTGCCTTGTGGAAGCTACGGGTGCAAGAGGACTTGTTGCTTCGTGCGTATACCCCGTAGCGGAAGGCATGGAAATCACGATTTCCTCCCCTAAGGCAACGGCGGCAAGAAGAACTTCGGTGGAATTGCTTCTTTCCAATCACAATAAAAACTGTCAACAATGCGATAAGAACGGTATGTGCGTGTTGTTGCACGTATCAAAGGTTACGGGCGCTCGGGACGATATGTACCAAGGCGAACAAACGCCCGTTACCGTCGATAGACTTACCCCCTCTATCGCAAGAGATACCTCTAAATGCGTACTTTGCGGTAGATGCGTCGAGCGTTGTAAAAATGCACACGGGCTGGGTATTCTCGGCTTTGAAAAGAGAGGCTTTAACACTATCGTTGCGCCTGCTGAAAACAGAAGCTTTGCAAATTCCCCCTGTATTCTTTGCGGCCAATGCGTAAGCGTCTGCCCTACGGGCGCATTGATGGAGATTTCCGAGATCGAAAAAGTAGACGCGGCAATGAAAGCAGGCAAATATGTTGTAGTGCAAACTGCGCCCGCCGTATGCGCGGCTCTCGGCGAAGAATTTGGCATGAAGATCGGTACGCGCGTTACAGGCAAAATGGTTGCTGCGCTCAAACGTCTTGGTTTCAAAAAGGTGTTCGACACCAACTTTGCCGCAGACCTTACCATTATGGAGGAAGCCACGGAGCTTTTGGATAGAATCCAAAACGGCGGCAAATTGCCAATGATCACCTCTTGTTCGCCCGGTTGGGTAAACTACGCGGAATACAACTACGGTGATCTGCTTCCCCACCTCTCCTCTTGCAAATCCCCGCACGAAATGTTTGGCGCGATTTTGAAGAGCTACTATTGCGAAAAGAACGGAATCGATCCCAAGGATATGTTCGTCGTTTCTATTATGCCCTGCACGGCAAAGAAATACGAAAAGGACAGACCTGAGCTTTCCGTCAACGGGTTACAGGACGTGGACGCGGTGCTTACCACAAGAGAGCTTGGCAAACTTATCAAGCGTTCGGGGATCAACTTCGTCAAACTTCCCGACGCAGAATTTGACAACGACGTCGTAGGCGATTACACAGGCGCAGGCGTTATCTTCGGCACGACGGGCGGCGTTATGGAAGCGGCGCTCCGCACGGCAGCATTCAAGCTGACAGGCGAAGAATTACAGTCCCCCGCATTGCAAGAAGTACGCGGCTTTGCGGGTATCAAAGAAGCCACGTTCAATCTTGGCGGCAAAACGTTAAAAGTTGCCGTTGCGCATGGTATGAAAAATGCAAAGGTATTGCTCGACGATATCCGCGCAGGAAAGAGCGAATACCAATTCATTGAGATTATGGGTTGTCCCGGCGGATGTATTGCAGGCGGCGGTCAGCCGTTTGTCAAACCTTGTTTCCTCCCTAACGAAGATGCAGATATTCTCGACACGTACAAAGCAAAACGCGCAGCGGCGCTCTATTGCGAGGACGAATTAAAAACACTTCGCGCTTCGCATAAAAATCCTCAAATCGCCGAATTATACAATACTTACCTCGGTGAACCCAATTCTCACAAAGCGCACAAGCTTTTGCATACGACCTATCAAGCAAAAGAAAAATTCGGAAAATAACGCTTGTTTACCACAAACAAAAATCGCAGTATTATTACTGCGATTTTTATTTTTTACTGAAAAACAATCGATTTTTATACATTTTCGCTCAAAAGTAATAACTATATGCTATATTGTCAAAAATATGTTCTACAAAATGTTATAATCGAAAAAGGAGGTTTAATGATATGCAAATATTCCAAAAACGATTATATGAACAGCGGAAATTAAACGGTTTAACACAAAGGGAACTCGCAGAAAAGCTCGGGATAGCGCAGCCCTCCTATGTGCGTTATGAAAACGGCACAGCCGAACCGAACTATGAAAACCTTGTGAAACTTGCCGACACTTTTGACGTTTCGGTGGACTACCTTTTAGGCAGAGCGGATCTTTAAGTTTGTTGCAAAAATCAGGCTTCTTTTTGGCAGACCTGATTTTTTGTTATTTACTTCCCAAAATAGTTTTTTATACGTTGTACTATGCCCAACAGACTTTCTTTGAAGGTTTGTTGGGCCATTTTCTATTGCGTTCAACGCATACCTGCCCCCTACATTTCATAAATTCAATCTACTTTTATTTGTCCTACCTTTCCCCAAGGCAACGTTATTTGGTTAGCCTGACAATATAAGCCGAGCCCGATTTTTGAGTGCCGAATTTTGCGCTATACTGCGTTGAAACACTTAGTAAAGCGTTATGCCTATATTAAAAATTTCTCATATTTTTTTTGAAAGCGCACAAACTGAACGTATGACCAGCGCAAGAAAAAATTTTTCTTATCTATTTAAAATCCTCGTTGTGCTTTGCTCACTTGGTGGCGTAACGCTCAGCCTTGCGCAAGCACACCATGACGGTTTTTCACATTGGGCTAAACGGTTGCTTTATTTTACGGCGCAATCCAATCTTTGGATTGGTATTACGTGTTTATTGTTGCTCTTTTTACCCTTTCTATATCCAAGTGAGAAAACGGTTCAGCGTTTATATTTGCTTAAATTTGTTTTTACTGTTTCAATCGCCGTAACCTGCCTCGTGTTTTGCGGGCTACTTGGTCCGTTTGCCGATAAAAGTATGCACCCGTGGTCCTTTTCTAGCTTCTTGACGCATGTTTTTTCACCCATTTTTGCTTTGATCGACTATTTCCTTGACCCATATCCTATCAAGCTGAAAAAGGGACAATTTGTCCTTGCCTTATTGCCGCCGCTGTTTTACGTACTTATTGCAAGCATTTTGAATTTGCAGGGCATTGATTTCGGCAGAGGCGATCCGTATCCCTACTTTTTTCTGCATTACCGTTCCCCTGTTGGGTTGTTCGGCTTCTCAAACGCTTTTCCTTTCTACGCCGGAACGTTTTATTGGCTTGCCTTATTTGCCTTTGTTGTTTTTATTATTGCCGGTTTATTTTCCAAAGCAAAATCGCACGAAAAAAAGCGGTAGCATTACCGCCTTTCCGTTTTGCTATTTATCAATGCGTTCTTTAAACACTTTCAAAAGTTCGTTGGCGATTAACCGCGAACCTGCCGACGTGGGATGTACCCCGTCGAACAGCCAATCTGCTGTACAGGTTTCCGCTGCTTTCTTATCGAACAACTCCTGCAAAGGAACAAATTCCAAATGATAATCCTTGGCTATTTGCTTTTCGACTTTTGCGTATTCTTTGACTTTTATAAGCTCGTCGTATATACTTGCGATTGCTTCGTGGTATAATACAAACGGCTCTAATATGATACATTTAACGTTGGGTAAGCGTTCGAGCGTATCCTCAATCAACATACGGTAAACCTTTTCAAAGCGTACGATATCTACGCCGTTCTTACCTTCTCCGCACTCGAGCCAAATATCGTTTATGCCTATCAAAATACTGATGACGTCGGGTTTCAAATTCCATACGTCTTTTTTGATGCGCGCGTACAAGTCAACAATCCTATTTCCACTGTTACCGCGGTTAATAACTTCGTATTTTTTCGGGTTTTCATATTTCAAATCCCCTGCAAGCAACTGCGGATATCCATGCCCTAATGTAAAAATTTCCGCGTCCTGTTCAGAGCCTCTGCGCATATCCGTAATGGAATCACCAAACGTTATAATTTTCATATTTCTTCTCCTACTGTTTTAAAACTATATATAGTTTACAACTTTTGTATGCCGTCTGTCAAGCATTTGAAAAAAAACTTTTCAGGTTTTTATTTTTGTCTTACAAGAAATTACCCCGAAAGCATTACGCTTTCGGGGCACAATTCTATTCTATTCGGTCTAAAAGTTGTTGTTTCTTTTTCTCGAATTCTTCTTTGGTGATGATACCGTCTTCGCTAAGCTTATACAATTCTCGTATGGCATTCGTAGCGGAAAGCACCGCGCAACAACGACGATCCTCATGCCGCTTAATCATATCGAGTTTATATTCCTCTTGCCATTGTTCGCATTTTTGCGCAAGCTTTTTAAATATCTTTCCATTGCGGAACAATATCAAAAGCGTTGCGGCACACCAAAGCAATATGGAAATTACCTGCGAGGGCGAAAGCCCCAAACCCGACGCGCCCCTGCTGTCCCCGCGGAAAAACTCGAGGATAAAACGGAACACGCCGTATGCAAAGCAGTATATCTCAATATTGTATTTCTTGGTTTTCTTCCTTGTCGCAAGCATAACGACGAAAAGAATAAGCTCGAACACAGCCTCGAAAAGCTGCGTAGGAAGCACGGGCACGCTTCTGCCGTTTGCGCCAAGCCCTAACTTATGCGCCGCAGTACTGTGTGCGGGGAAGGTGACGCCAAAAATATTATCGGGCGAAACCTGCATACCGTAACAACAACCGCCAAAGAAGCACCCTATCCGTCCGAACGCGTGCGCAAGCACGATTCCCGGAACGACAAGAGAGAAGAAATACAATGCTCTTCCTTTACCCTCGGGAACAAATTTATGGATTAAGAAGATGGTCGCAGGAAATGCGCCGATTACGCCACCCAACCACGTAATGCCGCCCATCGTAAGTTTTTTTTCTTCAATGGAATGGAACAACGCGTCGAAAACGAACGCAGATATCCCAAGAATTGCAAAACCTGCGATAGAAACAAACAACATTCGATTGAGCGTATCCGTGCGCACCTTTTCAAAGCGTGTAAACGTGAAATAGAGATATAACACGTAAGCAAACGCACCGATAGCGATCATCAAGGAATACATAGGGACTTTAATCCCCGCAAAGGTAAAAGAAGGAAACATAGGTTTATTTTATCTTACTTGTGTTTTACTGTCTGGTAGCTACTACGTATACGGAAGAAATCGACGTAGTACCGTTGCCGACCGCGCAAATCTTGACGCTCTTAACCTTAGCAAACTGATCAAACGTTACGGCAGACAAGATCGTACCCGAGATATTCTCAAAGGTTTCCGTCGTATCGTCTTCGTAAGTAACGGTTACTTCGTACTTAGGATTCGTCTCCGACGCACCCCAGCTGATTTGATTTTTGTTAAATACGATACTATCTACGGAAGGAGCTTGCAACAACGTAATCGTGCTTGTTGCCGCGGCGGTAGACTTGATCCAATACGTACCCTCTTCGTCGAATACGTTGCCGAGCGTATACACGTCAACTTTATACGTACCTGTCGAACCGGTGGTATAGGAGTCGCTCGTGCCGTTCATTGTATGGTCTTGCCCCGCTATTCTGACAAGATATCCCGAAGCATTTTGTACAGGTTCGACCGCTACCGTGATCTTCCCGTCCGAAACATACCGATCTGCCGTATACCCGAGCGTAACTTTTGTGGTTTCATTCAAAGCCTTTACGACCTGCTCTATCTTACAAGGACTAGAATCAACGGTCGCCAAGGAAGCATTCTTGGGTGCATTGTTGCCGTTTGCAATAACCTCAACTGCATACGTACCGATATCGTCAAACGTAGGCGCATATTCATACGCAGCTTTTCCCGAGGTAGACGTAACTTCATAAACGGGTTTGTTTCCAATCTTGACCGTATAACCGCTTGCCATAGGTACAGCATTCCACGTATACTTATTACCTACCTTGGTTACAACGGGCTTAGCAAGCTTGGTGAATGCCGCAGATTCGGAAAGCGGAGAGTTAATCCATTCGTCACCGTCACCGATTGCTTTTACTCTGTAAGAATAAGCACCTGCGGGCAATTCCGCAAGATCAAACTGATCTGCAGTAGCCACGTAGTTTTCTGCAAAGTTTTCTTTATCGTAGATATAATACTTCTTCTGCCAACCGCCTAATGCGTTTGTAGGAGGATTCCAAAGCAACGTGTCACCGTTTTCAGACGCCATCGGGTCTTTAAATATAGGCGCGCGGAGCTGTTTAAATTGCTTCGTCGTGGAAGCAGGGCTCGTTACGTAATACTTGCTCTTCGTGATTTCGTCTTCGTAATAGTTCGCTACCGCTTCCATTACGACGGAAACGCTGTAATCGTTGATTTTGCTTGTAACGTTGGGCATACCTTCTGCCGTGTTGACAGGCGTTTTATCGGAGTTAAAGTATACGTTATACGACTTGGAGTAATCGACAGGATCGCAACTAAGTTGCCCTTCGTTGACCTCCGTTGCAATTTTAATATTTCTAGGAGCGCTCAAACGAACAACTTCTTTGGAAGGCGTATAGTTGGAGGGCAATATCTCCGCACCGTTACCGATCGAGCAAACAGCGAAGTCCATCTTTGCGCCGCCCGTCATATTCAAAAAGCTGTACTCGTTATTCTTTAAAATCGTTTCCCCGTCGGACAAGCCGTAACCGTTGGAATTGCTAACAGGATTCCAGCTTGCAACCCCACCTGCAATGTCTACGTTCGCAGGCATCGGAAGCACGGTGATCGTGAATTCCATAAGATTTTCCGTCAAGGAAGCAAGCGTTACGCGGTTGCCCGATTCAAACATTTGACTGAAACCAAGCGTTTGAATACCGTAGTTGAACGTACGCATTTGCGTTTCGTCCGTAGATACAACGTTTCTTACGTCAAGCACGGTTACACCTTGCGACGTTTTATACGCATCCATAGGAGATTTCGTCGTACCGCTGATCGTGTACAGCTGATAGCCGCTTTCTTCGCCCTTTACGCCTTCCCAATCGATCGTGAAACCGCTTTGAACGGAGAATTCGTTGCTCACGATTTTTGCCGTCTTTAAGTTGGGCGCGCCCAAACGGATAATCGTGATCTCCTTGCTGGGCTTGGAGGAATACCATTCCGTATTGGGTTCAGCCACCGCTTGCACGCTGACCTTGTATTCGCCCTCCTCTCCATATGCATGACCGAAACTTAACAACTTTTCGTTGTTGTGTACGTATTTTCCAATAACGGGATCGACAACGGTGACGTTGTATTTTGCAACCTCGCCTTCCACCGTATCCCAATACAATGCATTGAGCGCGTCGCCGTCAAGGTTCAACTGATGATCCCAATGCAACGTCGGCGCTTCCAACAAACGGATCGTCCATTCTTGCGACCATTCGGAGAAGTAAGCCTCGCCTTTATCTTTGGAAACGATGGGCTTGACCATAATCTTATTCGCTGTATCGCCCGAATAGGGAAGTGTCCATTCCGCTTTGGTTACTTCTACTGCCGAACCGTTGTTCTGTTTTACAAGGTAGCCGTCAGCATCTTCAATTTCTTCCCACGTAAGTACGCCCAAATCTACGTTGTAATCCGCTACAACCTCCAAGCAATAGAAATCCACTACGTCGCTCAGCTTGGAAGAAATACTCTTCCCTTCAACACCGATCGCTTGTACCGATACGCTGAAATTATCGCCGCCTGCGTCGTATTCAATGCTCGTTCTGCCGCCTTCGGCAAAAAGTTCGTTACCGCCGTCGACAAGCACTCTGTATTTCTGCGCGTCTGTACCTTTCCAAGAAAGAATCTCGCCGTCATATTTAATCGCCGAGGGCGCGTCAAGGAAGGTCATCTGTACAGCCGTAGACCAAGTGGAATATACGTTTAACGAGTTGTTAATAGGCTTGATTTTTACCGTGTTCTTACCAACGGAGAATTCCGTCCAAGAATTGAGCGGCGTCGTGAATTGCTTGCCGTTGATTTCAAGCAAGTATTCTGCTGCATTCTCGGAAAGATCCCAACTCAGTCTGCCATCTTCGTCAAATTTAATACTGTCTTGGTCAATCGGATCTACGCGCGTATACAGCTTCGTTACCGCTGCGCTAGCACCGTTTGCGTTCTTTGCCGTGATTGAGATTTCAACCGTTTCGAGCTTTGCGCCGGGGTATTGGAATCTGCTCTCAAACGCGGGGTATTCAATCGTCGTACCCGCAGACGTGGTAATCTTAACGACGTACTCGGTAGCATTCGCCGCATCATCCCAATCAATAAGCGTACCGTCGTACTTGATCGACGTTGCGCTTACGGCAGAGGGAGCTGCTTTCTTCTTGACTGCGTCACAAGCAGTAGCGAACAATCCGCAAAGAATGACCGTCAAAATGGCAATGAGCGTTACTAAAAACTTTTTGCCTTTTTTCAACATTGTGTTATACCTCCAAATTTTTTCCTTTATTTACACGGTAGGCGACACATTACCGCCCACCGTAAAATACTTTACATCCATTGCGCGTACAACGTGATATTGCCGTCGTCGTCTATATCGAGCGCAAGAAGCGCTTCTTCCGTCAACGCAGTTGTAAACGAACCTTTTACGTCTGTATGCGCCGTACCGCCCGTGGCTTGCGAATACCAACCAAGGAACAAGTGGTTGCCGTTTGTAGGCAAGCCGTTATCCGTCGAGTCATTAGGCGTGAAATCAATCTTATTCGACGAGCCGCGTACCCACGTCACAGTCGCAATTTCGTTATTGCCGTTCATAGACATCAGCGTAAGCGTGAACACCGTGCGTTGCCATTTTGCTGTAAACGTTGCTTGATCTTCCGTTACATTATACGCTTTTACCGCTTTGCCGTTCTCACTTGTGTACAACGTTCCGTCGTATTCCCAACCAAGGAATTTAAATCCTTCGCGGGTAGGAACAGCCCACTCAAACGCAGCGTCGTCGTAAGTAGCATTAGATACTTTAGCAGTTGTAGAATCGTCGAACGTACCGCTGTTTGCATTGAGGATGACTACGTAAGATATTGCGTTAAATCTTGCATACAACTGCAAGTCGGCCGTTACGGGTTTCGCGAAGTCATATGCCTCGCCATCCGTTTTTGCGGTATACCAACCGAGGAACGTATAGCCCGTCTTTTGCGGAGGAAGTGGCGTCGATACCGTTGTGCCGTTTTCAATAGATTTTCTAAGATCTGTATACTCCGTATCGCCGTCGTAGAATTTTACCGTGTGTGGTTCCATCATCCACAAAGCTCTGTACGTTATAGTTAAGTACGTTTCTTCCTCTTCCGGCGTGTCGATACCGGTCAATCCAAGGTTTGCGAACGTGAACGGTTTAAGCGAATCTCCGTCATTATCCGTAATGGTTACGTAATTGCTTCCGTCTACGCTGTACTGCCAGCCTTGGAATTCCCAACCATCCATTACGGGAACGGGAAGCGTATAATACAAGCCATATTGAATGGTCTTTTTGTTGGAAGAAATCGTACCGATAAGCTGCACAAGGTTGACGGTGACGGCTTTTGAGTCGTACTTAGCGTACAGCTTCTTATCGCCGTAATCATCCGTAGACAGAGTTGTATACTTATCTCCCGTCAAATCTTCGTTCAAGAACCAACCAGCGAACGTATATCCGCATTTGTATTCGATCTCCTCAGCGGTAAGAAGCTCTGCACCCTCGCCGTAGCTATAATATTCCGTACTGTATTTCGTGAATATCGTACTAGTTTCAGGATCGTAATACTCAATTTTGTATTTCGCCGGTTCCCATCTTGCATAGTAGGTAAGCGCAGTTTTCTTATCAATCTTACCTATGGAAGAAATAGCCGTAGCCGTATCCGAAGCGTCGGACGTTTCACACCAGCCCGTGAATTTATAACCACGGCGATAATTCTCCTCTACCGTCGGGAAAATGAATGCCGTTTGACCGATATAGCCTTGGGGCTTGGGATCAACCGTAGCATCCGTACCGTCATTGTAGTAGAACGTGAAAGATACGTATTCTTTCAAGATTGCATAAATCTGAACGTTATCCGTAATTACGTAATCGTCTTTCAGATATTCATACTCCTGCGCTTCTTGCGTAAGCGCCCAGCCGAGGAATTCTGCATTGTCAAGATTTTGTGTGAGTTCCTCTACCTGCGATTTGATTTGCCCAAACGTCGTTTGATAAGGAACTGCCCCGATCGTTTGCGTTCTGTTTTGCGCAACGAACGTTACATTATACGTAATTTTCTCCCATACAGGGTACAGCGTGATTGTGTTGCTTACGCCGCTGGGATCAATATTGAAGTTATACAGGTGGAATTCCGAATAGCTCCATGCAGGATAGCCGTTATCGCTATAACTGATTACACGCTGTTCGTTTGCAGTTTCCCAACCGATACACTTTTCGCCTTCTTTCGTGGGACGAACGTCGGGCGTATCCGTAAGCGGCTGACCAACGGTTGCCGAAACGGGTGATACGTCGTATTCCGAATTTTCACCGAAATAGAATATGTACGGTCTGCCAAGAGCTTTTTCAGTATATTTGAAATGTAATTCGCCAACGACTTTATCGAAGTCTTTTACGCGCTTACCGTTTGCGTCGATAAACTTCGTACCGTTATCGTCGAACGCACCTTGTACATCAAAGTATTTCTGATTATGAGCCCCTTTCCAAAGCCACTCGGAATAATCCGTTCTGTTGTTATCCACTTCCAAATGATACGAGCTCCCGGAATTGCCGCCAAGACTCGGATAACGAACCGCGACTTGGTCGTTTTGACAAGCGTAGCAAGCACCCTCTTCATAGCACTCTCTGCCGCAATCTTCCATATCGCAACCCATGCCGCAACCGTCACAAGTGGTGTCGCATGCTGCGCCACATTCAAAACACGCTTCGCAACCCAAGCAACTGCCAATCCCGTACAGTATAAATGCGATAATGATAGGAACGATAACAAACGCATACCAGAACGGGCGAACGTTTTTTCCCTTTTCCCTACCGAATCCGCAAGCTTCTTCACGCATCATACAAGGCGCGTGCTCACAATACTCCATATACCTTCCTCCATATATCCCGCAACGGTGTTTACATAGCGAAAACACGACGAAAACGGGCTATAAAATAATTACTTGTTTGCGTGCGTGGTTTTTTTAACGCCAAAAATATGTATACTCCCACGCATACACTATACATTATATCACTACTTTATTGTCCTGTCAAGTGAATAACCGAAAAAAAAGGAAAACGGGCGTGGGATTTTTTTCCGCGTCCGTTTCTCTATTAAAATAAATTACCCGAAAAAAGCATCATCAAAAGATATAATATGCCCAGCACCGTCAAAGCGACACAAAGCGGAATTATCATC
Organism: Clostridia bacterium; assembly: GCA_017463145.1. Taxonomy (GTDB): domain Bacteria; phylum Bacillota; class Clostridia; order Christensenellales; family Borkfalkiaceae; genus Scatosoma. Next base: position 5,140 of record JAFTPR010000064.1, on the reverse strand, counting down.
ATCTTCACCGCAGACCAATAGGTACGCCACTTCTCGGAACTTGAAGATTGACGACGCGGCTCGGCAGGGGGACGTTTCTCGCCCTTGCGGTTTACTCTCGACATATCGCTAATTGTTGAGCCGTCGTCGTAATAGATGATTTTTTCTTTCTTCTTTTTAGACATTATTCTCCCTTTTTGCCGCTATATTCCTCGGAATAGCAATGGCAAGCTACGAAATGCCCCGCCTCCATTTCCCGATACTCAGGCGTGATGTGCTTACATACTTCCATTGCTTTGGGGCAACGGGTATGGAACTTACAGCCCATAGGCGGGTTTGCCGGCGAGGGAATATCTCCTTTCAAAAGGATACGCTCCACCTTTTCGTCGGGGTTGGGGTTTGGAACAGCGGAGAACAGCGCGTTCGTGTACGGATGCAAAGGATTGTCGAATATCTTATCCTTCGGCCCGAATTCGACCATAGACCCCAAGTACATTACGCCAATCTTATCCGAAATGTATTTAACGACGGACAAGTCATGCGAAATGAACAGGTACGTGAGTTGCCGCTCTTGCTGTATCTTTTTCAACAGGTTGATGATCTGCGCTTGAATAGACACGTCCAATGCGGAAACAGGCTCATCGCAAACGACGAATTTGGGCGCAACCGCAAGCGCTCTTGCAATACAGATACGCTGTCTTTGCCCGCCCGAAAATTCGTGGGGGTATCGCTCATAATAATAATCGCGCAAGCCGCATTGTTCCATAATATCCAAAACGTACTCTTTTACCTTTTCGGGGGGTACGATATTATGTACCCGCACAGGCTCGGCGAGAATATCCCCGACGGTGCTTCTCGGAGGCAAAGAGGAATACGGGTCTTGGAATACGATCTGCATTTTCGTACGAAGCGCGCGCATTTGCTTGGGCGTGTAGCCTGCAATGTCCTGTCCCTCGAAGAAAATTTGCCCTGCCGTGGGCTGATGCAACTTCAAGATTGCCCTGCCCATTGTGGTCTTACCGCAGCCCGACTCCCCTACGATACCAAGCGTTTCACCCGGTTTAATCTTAAAGGAAACGTCGTCCACTGCTTTGAGCGTAGACAAAGGCTTGCCCATCAACGTCTTTTTCAAAACGAAGTGCTTTTTTAAGTGCCGTACTTCCAAGATTGCTTCGGGGTCGGGCGGGAGCTGTTTATCCGCTTCGATCTGCGCCGCGCGGGCTTGCTCCTCCCGTTCCTTTTCCGCTATATCGTCATAACCGGCGAACGCGTTTTCCTCTTGCGTTTCGGCAACGTTTAATTCTTTTTCTTGATTTTCCATATCAGTCTTCCTTTTCGCCGTATAAATGGCACGCCACGTAATGCGTGGGGCTTACCTGCACCATACCGGGATATTCGCCCGAGCATTTGCCGATACATTGCGAACATCTTTCTTTGAAATAGCAATAATTAGGCATATTGATCGGGTTGGGTACGTTGCCGGGAATATTGAACAGCTTTGCTTCCGAGGATTTCATTGTGGGTTTGGATTTCTGCAAACCTTGCGTGTACGGATGCATAGGATTGTGGAAAATTTCCGAAGCCGTACCCTGTTCGATAATCCGCCCTGCGTACATAACAACGACGTAGTCCGCCATTTCTGCAATAACGCCCAAATCGTGCGTAATGAGCAAGATAGAGCTGTTAATTTTCCGTTTCAAGTCGTTGAACAAATCCAGAATCTGCGCCTGAATAGTCACGTCGAGCGCCGTTGTCGGCTCGTCCGCAATGATCAGACGGGGTTCGCCTGCAAGAGCCATAGCGATCATTACACGCTGACGCATACCGCCCGAAAGCTCGTGCGGGTAAGAAGCATACACCCGTTCGGGCATAGCGATACCGACAAGGTTGAGCATCTCAATCGAACGCTTTTTTGCAAATTCTTTCGTTGCGCCCGGTACGTGCAAAAGCGATACTTCGTCAAGCTGATTACCGATAGTGAATACGGGGTTGAGCGACGTCATCGGTTCTTGGAACACCATTGCCATTTGTCTGCCGCGAAGTCTATACATATCTTTGATCGGCATTTTTGCAATATCGTATACCGTTTCCTCTTGCTCAAACACGCCGATACCGTGTTCGTCTAAACGCTGTTTACCTTTAAGAATCGGCTGACCGTCCTTGTCCGTTTTGGGCACGCCGTTTTTATCGAGAACGGGTTCCATAATCACGTTTCCGTCCTCGTCCTTTTCATACACGGGGATAAAGTTACCTTTCTCGTCGCGCTTGAAATCGCTAACTTTAAAACGAATTTCGCCCTCCACGATTTGTCCCGAAGGACCTTGCAAAAGACGCATAATGGACATTGACGTTACGGACTTGCCGCAACCCGATTCCCCTACTACGCCGACCGTTGAGTTTGCGGGAATATTGAACGTCACACCGTTGACGGCCTTGACGACACCTTGGTCGGTGAAGAAGTACGAATGTAACCCCTCCACTTCCAAAATATTGTTATTATCTTTCAATTCCGTTGTATATTCGGAAGGATGCGCTTTACGATTTTTCGCCTTTTCAAGACGGCGCATTTCCTTTGCGTTGGCACGAGCAATCTCCCGTATTTCTTTACCGCTAAGGTAATGCTTTTTCTCTTTCGTTGCGTTTACCGCTTCTTTTTCCTTTTCGTTGTTGACACTCATTCTTATCTCCTCTGTTTGGGATCGAGCGCGTCACGTAATCCGTCGCCGATAAAGTTGAAGCCGAGAACGGCAACAATAATACAAAAACCGGGTGCGCCCCAAACGTTGAAATTGTTTTGGAGTATATAGTTATCCTTCGCTATTTGAATCATTGTACCCCACGAAGCATACGGGATACGTACGCCGAGGTTCAAATACGAAAGCGTCGATTCGGACAAGATCATACTGCCCAGCGACATTGTCATAGAAACGAGGATTTGCGGAAGAATGTTGGGAATCAAATGCTTGAATATTCTTCTTGCCGTCGAATACCCCATTGCTTCCGCCGCAACCATATATTCCTGTTCACGCAAGAACAAGATTTGTCCGCGAACCAAACGAGCCATACCCGGCCAAGAAAACAGCGAAAGTAAACCCATAAGCAGGTATATATAATACTGCGAGGGAACGCCGTTCGCATCTAACACCGTACCGATAATTAACATCAATGGTAGCGTTGGCAAACAAATTAAGACGTCGCTGATACGCATAATGATATCGTCTACCACGCCGCCGTAGAATCCTGCCAATCCGCCGAGAACAATACCCAAAAACGACGTTAAAAATACCGCCAAAAAACTGATTGTCAAAGACAGTCTGCCGCCATACATCAAACGGGTAAACACGTCCATACCCTGCTCGTCCGTACCGAAAAGATGATCCGCCGACGGAGGCGCAAGCTCATTAATACCGTTATCTGTTACGAAGATTTGCACAAATTCGCCATCATCAATGGACACCGAATAATCGGTATACGTAATCTTGCCCGTACGATCTGTTTCCGTTTCGCCCCAACGTTGATACACAACAGGACCGAGCCAACAGAACGCAAACAATACGATAAGCATGATAAGCCCCGTAATAGAGAGCTTCGAGCGGAAAAACCGACGGAACAACATACGGGTAGGCGACATAAGACGCACGTTTTTATCAAGCGGCGTTTCTGTATCCTCCACGCTTGCTGCGGGAACGGTTTCCGTTGCTTCAAGCACTTCGGCTTCCTGAGAAGAAGCGGTTTGTAATTCTTTATTCTCTTCCATATTCTCCTCCTTTACGCCAACTTCACGCGCGGGTCAACCACGCCGTACATAAGGTCGGCAAGCAACATACCCATAACGGACAGGAATGCAAGGAACATATTATACGTCATAATGACGGGAATATCCCCTTGCGTCATTGCGTTCAAGGCATAATTACCGATACCTGTTAAGTCAAATACCTGCTCGGTAAGCATTGCGCCCGAAAAGAGCGAGGGAATCAAACCGGCGAGGCTCGTAACGAGCGGAATCATGGTGTTGCGGAACGCATGCTTATAAATGACCGTACCTTCTTTCAACCCTTTCGCTCTTGCCGTACGGATATAATCCGAGTTGAGTACTTCGAGCATATTCGTTCTCGTCGTTCTCATTCTGCCGCCGATACTCAAAATGGTAATCGTCAAAATGGGCAGGAACATATGCCGCAAATAGTCGACAAGTGCTTCAAATCCGTTTGCATACGTGATACCTGCGTCTTTCATACCCGATACGGGGAACCAGCCGAGCTTGTTTGCAAACACGTCTTTCAATACCTGTCCAAAGAAGAACGAGGGCAAGGAAATACCGATAATAACAAGCACCGTTACCGCATAGTCGCGCACGGAATATTGATGCGTAGCCGCCGTAATACCGAGCGGGATTGCAATCAAAAACTCAAACACGGTAGCCACCGCCGCAACGAAGAAGGACGTACCCATTCTGTCGGCGTTGAAGATTTCCGAAAGCACTTCGCGCTGACTGATAAAGCTTTTGCCGAAGTCCAGACGGCAAACGTTACCGAGCCAATTCAAATAGCCCTCGACGATATTGCCGTCCAAACCGTAGGTCTTATACATTTGTTGCTTGAACTCCTCGGTAACGGTAATACCTGAGGTTGCCAAATTGACGATTCTCTGTTCGATAAAGTCCATCGGCATACAGCGAAGCAACGCATAGAGAATGAAGGAAACGCCAAGCAATATAAGCAATGCCATTCCTATTCTTTTGAGTATATACTTAAACATTTTTACTCCTATCGTTAAAACGATATCTTACTTCTTAATCTTTATTTAGTTTCGACCAATTCGAGATCCCAAATCTTTTCAAGAGGCGAGGTGTACGGGTTGACAGCCGAAGAGAACCCTTTTACAGCCTTGCTGTTGTATGCATACAACGTCATACGTTGGTATACGGGCAATTCAACCGCAAGCTCCAATACAAGCTCCATAGCGTCCTCATAGATTTCCGCTCTCTTATCTTGATCGGTGATTGCGCGACCGTCGTCGATCAAGCCGCTCAATTTATTGATAATACGATATTCCTCAGCGTACAGCGTTTGGTTGCTCTTGATTTCACGATAGCCCCAAGCATATACGGAAGTAGCCGAAGAATTCTTGTGGTAAACCTGATACATATCGGGATCGATCG
>JAFTPR010000063.1 GCA_017463145.1 Clostridia bacterium | reverse complement strand
GTTTGGACGCGGCAATCGGTTATGCGGAGGCTTCGGGTATTCCCTACGGACTTGGGCTTATCAAGAATAAATATATCGGCAGAACGTTTATCGACCCCGGTCAAAACGTGCGGGAAGATAAGGTGAAAATCAAGCTAAACCCTATTGCAGAAACGGTGCGGGGGAAACGGGTGGTTTTGGTGGACGATTCCATTGTCCGCGGTACGACCTGTACGCGGGTCGTCAAACTCCTTCGTGATGCAGGCGCAAAGGAAATTCATATCCGTTCGTCTGCGCCCGAGTTTTTGAACCCTTGCTACTACGGCACGGATATCGGCTCGAAAGCGGAACTTATCGCCTGCAAGTACAACGCCAAGGAAATGGCGGAAATGTTCGGCGCAGACTCCGTTGGATTCTTGCCTTTGACAGACGTGTTCAAGCTGGGCTTGTCAGGTACGTGCAAGGGCTATTGCGCGGCTTGCTTCAACGGTGAATATCCGACGGAGCTTCCCAAGGAAACAAACGAAAATAAATTTGATTATAAAATATCCGAGAATAAAAAATAAAGGAGAAGAAGAATGGCTATTTCTTATAAGGACAGCGGCGTAGACGTAACGAGAGGCTACAAAGCCGTGGAGTTGATGAAAAAACACGTAAAATCGACGTACGATAACAACGTTATCGGGGATTTGGGTTCGTTCGGCGGATTTTACTCTATTGCGGGCGAGAAGATGGAAGAACCCGTTTTGGTTGCGGGAACGGACGGCGTAGGCACAAAGCTTAAATACGCATTTCTTTTGGAAAAACACGATACAATCGGTATCGACGCGGTTGCAATGTGTGTGAACGATATCGTTTGTCAGGGCGCAAAACCCCTGTTTTTCCTCGACTATTACGCTTGCGGCAGACTGTATCCCGAAGCGGAAGCGGACGTGGTGAAAGGTATCGCGGAGGGTTGTAAGCAAGCAGGTTGCGCCCTTATCGGCGGTGAAACGGCAGAAATGCCCGGGTTCTATCCCGACGGGGAGTACGACCTTGCGGGCTTTGCCGTGGGGATTGTAGACAAGAAAAAGGTAATCAACGGCAAGACGATACAAGCGGGCGACGTACTGATCGGTTTGAAATCGACGGGTGTACACTCGAACGGATATTCGCTGGTCAGAAAGCTGTTTGGCGACGAGGACAAGGCGGCGCTTGAAAAGTACGACGAAGAGCTTGGCGCAAGCGCGGCTGAGGTGCTGTTAAAGCCTACCAAAATTTACGTAAAGAGTATCCTTTGGCTTATTGAAAAGGTGGACGTGAAAGGTATCGCCCACATTACAGGCGGCGGGTTTATTGAAAATATTCCCAGAATTTTGCCTGAAAACGTATCGGCAGAAATCGATAGAAACTCTTACGAAGTACCGCCTGTGTTCAAGGTAATGCAAAAACGTGCGGGGATTACAGACGAACAGATTTACAATACTTTCAATATGGGTATCGGTATGGTCGTATGCGTTGCGCCTGAAAACGTGGAAGCGGCAATGGCTTCGCTTAAAGCTACGGGCGAGGACGTTTGCGTAGTCGGTAAGATTGTTGCAGGCGATAAAAAGGTTATTTTGAAATGAAAAAAATAGCGGTGTTTGCGTCGGGCGGCGGTACGGATTTTCAGTCCGTTATCGACGCCAACGCAGAAGAAAAATTTTGCGAGATTGAATACCTGGTTGCCTCCAAACCGAATATCGGCGCTATTGCGCGAGCGGAAAAAGCAGGTATAAAGACGTTGGTATTCGATAAGAATACGGAGAGTAAAGAGGCCTTTTATGCCCGTGTGACGGAAACGCTCAAACGGGAGGGGATTTCGTATATTGTCCTTGCAGGTTGGCTGTTGGTTATTCCCGCAGGTTTTATCGACGAATTTACGGATCGGATTATCAATATCCACCCCTCGTTGATACCCTCTTTTTGCGGCGTTGGATATTACGGCTTGAAGGTGCATGAAAAGGCGATTGAATACGGTGTGAAGCTCAGCGGCGCAACGGTGCATTTCGTGGAAGCGGACGTAGACGGCGGGGCAATCATTATGCAACGCGCGGTCGCTGTCGAGGCAGACGATACGCCCGAAACGCTGCAACAGCGTATTTTGAAGGAGGAACATAAAATGCTTCCGCTTTGCGTGAAATTGCTTTGTCAAGGCAAGGTCGTCAAAGAGGGGAGAAAAGTTCGTATTCTGTAACGGGAGGGGGAATATGGCAAACGAGATTACGGAAAGAAACTGTTTGGAAGCAGAGCTTGTTTTAGGGTATAAGTATTACGAAATAAAAGCCGAGCACGAAAAAAAGATATCTGCCTGTCAACACGAGATAAACTATCTGAATAACAGTCTGCACGGGGATAGGAATACATACACGGCGCGGCGCGACAACTTGGTCGGCTCGGAGAGCTATATGCTTTCCAAGCATCCCGAATGGAACAAGGAATATCAAGATTATTGCAAAAAAGCGCACGACGAAGTTCGCCGTAAGGACAAGGAACAGTTTACCAAGACCAAAACGGAAGAGTTGAATTTTTCCAAAACCATGCAGAGCGGTTCTTTGTTTCTTGGAGTAGTGTTTCTGTTTTTGACAGTCCTTTTCAATATCTTGGGCGTAAAGCAGTTTAACGGTGATTACGGCAAGGCGTTTCAGGAGAGCGGTTGGCTGGTTGCCGCAACCTTTATGGGGATTCTTGCGGCGCTGTTCCTTATTCCGTTTTTCGGTTCATTCAAATCGATTGCCAAATTGAAAGAACAACTTGCCAACTACCAAAGCGATAAACAAGCAGACGTGATGTCGTTTGAACAATTCGTAAAGCAAAAGCCTTCTTTGGGACTCGTGAAACAGGAATTGAGCGCCGCTTACGATACGGAGCATGCGGCGGAGATTGAGGCGTTTACGAAAAAAGAACAAGAAATTCAAGCCAAAATCGACAAAAAGAACGCAGAGCTTTGCGCCTTGCGCGAAACGCAAACGAAGCTTTTGGACTACGGTGAAAGGCTCCCTGCAAAGTTGAAAGAAATTCCCGTATATTATTTCAAGCAGGACGCGGTGGGGAAAATGTTGTTTTTCTACGTAAACAAGCGCGCGGACAACGTACGGGATTTGATAAACTTGTATGAAACGACGGTGTTCCAAGAAGCGGTTTTAAAAAGTTTGAAAGATATAGCGGTCAGCGTAGATAGGCTTGCGGAAGCGGTGCGCGGCGGATTTACCCGCTTGGGCTTACAGCTGGGCGTAGTGAATGAAAGTATTCAGGAAAACACGAAAGCACAACGCTTGAATAGGGAAAAACTTTCGGAAATCAAAGACGAAAACGCGAAACATTATTTGGAGATTGTGGACGCCATTGACGATATCGAACTTATCTCCAATACGTACGTTACGGCAAACGTACAGATATAAACGGAAAATATAAAGTAAGGAAGATACATATGAACGTATTGATCATTGGAAACGGCGGCAGAGAGCATGCCATTGCGCAAGCTTTGAAAAAGTCGCCGAAAGTAGACAAGCTGTATGCAATGAAAGGAAATGCGGGTATCGGCGAGATAGCCGAGCTTGTAAACCTCGATTATTGCGACATCAAAGCCGTCGGCGATTGGGTGGACGCGCATAAGGAAATCGATTACACTGTAATTGCGCCCGACGACCCGCTTGCCTTGGGGCTTGCGGACGAGTTGGAATCGCGCGGACACCGCGTGTTCGGCCCGAGAAAGAACGCCGCCATTATTGAAGCGAGCAAAGCCTTTTCCAAGGAATTGATGAAAAAATACGGAATTCCTACGGCAAAATATGAAACGTTTTCCAATTACGAGGAAGCGGAACAGTATATTAAAACATGCGATATCCCCGTAGTGTTGAAAGCGGACGGCTTGGCTCTTGGGAAAGGCGTACTCATTTGCAAGACCCGCGAAGAAGCGGAAGCGGGTTTAAAAGAAATGATGCTCGATAAAAAATTCGGCTTGGCGGGAAGTAAGGTCGTTGTGGAAGAGTTTTTGGAGGGGCCGGAGGTTTCTGCACTTGCGTTTACGGACGGTAAGACGATAAAACCTATGATTACAAGCTGTGACCATAAGCGCGCGTACGACAACGACGAAGGGTTGAATACAGGCGGCATGGGTACGTTTTCTCCTGCTCCGTTCTACGGCGAAAAGACGGAAAAAGAAGTAATGGAAAAGATAATGCTGCCTACCGTGTCCGCAATGAATGCCGAGGGACGTACTTTTAAAGGCGTGTTGTATTTCGGGTTGATGAAGACAAAAGACGGCATGAAAGTTATTGAATACAATTCCCGTTTTGGCGATCCTGAAACACAAGTCATTTTGCCAATGCTCAAAACAGATTTGATGGAAATTTTCGAGGCGGTGACGGACGAACGGCTCGCGGATATCAATATTGAGTGGGAGGACGGCGCGTGCGTTTGTGTGGTACTTGCAAGCGGCGGTTATCCCGAAAGTTATGAAAAGGGTAAAGAAATTTCCGTGGGTGATTTGGATGAGGGCGTTGTGCTTTGTCATGCAGGCACGGCTTTGAAAGAGGGTAAACTTGTTACGAGCGGCGGCAGAGTCCTCGGGGTTTGCGCCAAGGGCGAAACGTTGGAAGCGGCAAGAAAGAAAGCGTACGCAAACGTTGAAAAGATACACTTTGAAAAAATGCACTACCGTAAAGATATCGGTATCAAATATAAAAACGTCGAGAGAGAATATGATTATGATTTACAGAATTTTTGTTGAAAAGAAAGACAACGTACAGGCAAGAAAAGAACAGGCGGATATCAAAACGCTGCTCAAAATCGATACGGAGGACTTCCGTTTGATACTCCGTTACGACGTGGAGGGGCTTAGCGAAAGCGAGTTGAACGCTGCGCTCGGCACGGTGTTTTCCGAACCGCCCGTTGATAACGTATACTTGGAAACGCTCGCGATTCCCGCAGGGTATAAAGCGTTTGCCGTCAGCTATCTTACGGGACAGTACGATCAACGAGCCGACAGCGCGGCGCAATGCGTACAGCTTTTGACGAGAAAGGCGCGTCCCGCCGTCAAATGCGCAAAGGTGTATTTGGTAAAGGGCGTTACGGATGAACAGCTTGCGGCGATCAAGAAACATATGATTAACCCCGTCGAAAGTGAAGAGGTGGGCTTTGAAAAGCCCGAAACGCTTGTTCGGGAAACGGTAGAGGGGGCAAAGGTACAGCAGGTAAAGGGATTTATCGACTTTTCCGACGAGGAAATTGCTACCTATCACAAGAATATCGGCTTTGCAATGAGCAAGGCTGACTTGGCGTTTGTGCGCGATTATTTCAAGAGCGAGAAACGCAACCCTACAGAAACGGAATTGAAAGTAATCGATACGTATTGGTCGGACCATTGCCGTCATACGACGTTTGCTACGGAGTTGAAAAACGTGAAGATAAACTCCGAAAATGCTTCTATCGAAAAAGCGTATCACCTGTACGAGGATCTGTATAAGGAATTGAACGGCAACCGCCCCGACAAGTATCCATGTCTTATGGACTTGGCTACCATTGCG
>JAFTPR010000062.1 GCA_017463145.1 Clostridia bacterium | reverse complement strand
TCGCCCCTTTCGCCAAGGTACGCCGCATTGCTTTCCAAAATCGGATCAATCTCCGTTTCGATAAATTCAACGACTTGTGAGGGCGCTCTGCCGATAAAATTCTTTGCATCTAAGATATCGTCCAGCTTTCCCCATACAGGCCTGAACATATCGTCCTGCTTGATGAGGTCAAGCAAATTATTTTCGCCGCCTTCAACCTTAACGTTTTTACCTGCCTCCATAGAAAGAACGCGAATCCGTTCGTGCAATTCTTGTCTGTCACCGCCCGCCTTTACACATTCCATCATAATATTTTCCGTTGCCATAAACGGCAATTCCGCGCGAATGTGTTTGGCTATCACTTTGTCGTACACGACAAGGTTTTCAGCAACGTTCATATAAATATTGAGTATCGCGTCTACGGACAGGAAAGCTTGCGCATTGACAATGCGCCGATTTGCCGAATCGTCGAGGGTTCTTTCAAACCATTGCGTAGAAGCCGTTAAAGCGCTGTTTACGGGCAAGGATATCACGTAGCGGGCAAGCGCGCCGATACGCTCCGAACGCATAGGATTGCGTTTATACGCCATAGCCGACGAACCGATTTGCTTTTTCTCAAACGGCTCTTCTATCTCTTTCATATTTTGCAAAATGCGAATATCGTTAGAGAATTTGTACGCACTTTGCGCAATTTGCGAAAGCACGCAAAGAATATTGTAATCGAGCTTTCTGGGATATGTTTGCCCCGTTACGCCGTACACTTTCTTATAGCCCATCTTGGCAACAACGCGGTTTTGCAACTCCTTGACCTTTTCCTCGTCGCCGTTGAAAAGCTCCAAAAAACTCGCCTGCGTACCCGTCGTACCCTTTACGCCGCGAAGTTTGATACATTCCTTGGCATGGACGAGATTTTCATAGTCCATTTCCAAATCCTGCAACCAAAGCGTGGCACGTTTTCCAACCGTCGTAAGTTGAGCAGGCTGTAAATGCGTAAAACCAAGCGTAGGCATATCTTTATACGCAAGCGCAAATTTTTTCAGCTTATCTATAACGTTGACGAGCTTTTTGAGGATAATTCCCAAGGCATCATCAAGCATAATTGCCTCTGCATTGCAGTTGACAAAGCAACTTGTTGCGCCAAGATGAATGATTGGCATTGCTTTCTTTGCGTATGCGCCGTATGCCTTAACGTGCGCCATTACGTCATGGCGTACCTCCCGTTCAAACTGCGCCGCAAGCTCATAATCGATATCCTCGGCGTAAGCTTTCAGCTCGTCCACTTGTTCTTGCGTAACGTTAAGCCCAAGCTCCATTTCCGATTCTGCAAGCGCAACCCAAAGTTTTCTCCAAAGCTTGAAACGCTTTTCATCCGAAAAAGCCTTTTGCATTTCCTTGCTTGCATAACGGGTGATAAGCGGATTGTTATAAATGCTGTTATCAATCATATATGCTCCTTACGCTTTGACAGGCTGCGCGTACTCTACGCCGAACGTTTCCACCGTAACTTTTGCCATTTTCTGTTCTTCGTACGGTCTGTCGCCCCAATCCGTTTTCGTTTGCGCGATTTCGTCGACTGTTTCCATACCTTCAGTCACTTTACCGAACGCCGCATACTGACCGTCCAAATAGGCCGCGTCTTCGTGCATAACAAAAAACTGCGAGCCTGCCGAATCGGGGTGTTGCGCGCGAGCCATAGACAAAACGCCGCGCACGTGACGGATATCGTTTTGTTTAAAACCGTTGGAGGAAAACTCGCCCGCAATGCGGTATCCCGGACCTCCCGTACCCGTGCCGTTCGGGTCGCCGCCCTGGATCATAAAACCCGCAATCACGCGGTGAAAAATCAATCCGTCGTAATATCCCTTTTGAATAAGGGAAATAAAATTATTTACCGTGTTGGGGGCTTTATCGGGATAAAGCTCCGCTTGAAAAGTTTTGCCGTTTTGCATTTGAAACGTAACGATAGGATTCATATTACTCTCTTCCTTTTTAATTTTTATTCTTCTTCCGCATATTTTTCAACTTTGACGTTTGCCTCGTCGAAAAGCTGCATGGAAAATTCGTCGGGATATCCCTCTTTATACACAACGCGAACGATTCCTGCGTTGATAATCATTTTTGCGCAAATTACGCAAGGCTGATGCGTACAATACAACGTAGCCCCATTGATATTGATGCCGTGCTTGGAGGCTTGAATAATGGCGTTTTGTTCTGCGTGAACAGCAAAACAAAGCTCATGCTTCGTACCGCTGGGAATATTGAGCTTACGGCGCAAACATTCGCCCTTTTCTTCGCAACTTTTAATTCCTGCGGGCGCACCGTTGTAACCCGTAGTCATTACGCGCTTATCCTTTACGATAACCGCACCTACGTGGCGGTTTGCCTGATAACAACTCGACCACTTTGCAACCGTTTCCGTGAGTTGCATAAACCGTTTATCCCACTTGTCCATTTTTACCTCCGTAACCAAGCTGTATAATCCGAACACCGATTTTGAGCGGCGAATTTTGCAGCCTATTGCGTTAAACTCCTAGCCAAACCATTGGATTATATTGGCTTGGTAATCTGCATATTGATACAGTTTCTATTATATCACGAGAAAAATAAAAACACAAACGAATATCCGCTTTTATCAAAAAAAAGATTAATTTTTCGTAAGATATTTCTCTTTTTTGTGTTTGAGCTCGCCTTTTTTGTGTTTATAATTATTATGATAAATAAAAAATATTTCTCAAAAGGAGAATCTTATGAACATCAAACCTTTATTTGACAAAGTAGTTGTGGAAAGCGTAACCGTCGAAGAAAAGACGAAAAGCGGCTTCTTCCTCCCCACCTCCGCGCAGGAAAAACCCCAGACCTGCCAAGTAGTTGCAGTCGGCCCGGGCGGTATTATCGACGGAAAAGAAATCGTGATGCAAGTGAAAGTCGGCGATAAGGTGCTTTGCTCCAATTACGCAGGCTCGAACTTTAAAGTAGACGGCAAAGAATTTACGATTATCAAGCAAAGCGATATCCTCGCAATCGTAGAAGACTGAATATAAAATAAGGAGTAAATAAGATTATGGCTAAGCAGATTAAATACGGAGAAGATGCAAGAAAATCCCTTGAAGCGGGCGTAAACGTTTTGGCAAACACCGTTAAAATTACCCTCGGTCCTAAGGGCAGAAACGTTGTGCTCGATAAAAAATTCGGCGCCCCCCTCATCACAAACGACGGCGTTACGATTGCAAAAGAAATCGAACTTAACGACCCCTTTGAAAACATGGGCGCACAACTTGTAAAAGAAGTTTCCACCAAGACCAACGACGTGGCAGGCGACGGTACGACGACGGCTGTAGTTTTGGCGCAGGCAATCGTCAGAGAAGGCTTGAAAAACCTTGCCGCCGGCGCAAACCCCGTCATCTTGAAAGACGGTATCAAAAAAGCGGTAGACACTACCGTTGCGCACCTTAAAAACATTTCCAAAGCAGTTGAAAGCAACAAAGCAATCGAACAGACTGCTTCCATTTCCGCGGGCGATAAAGAAGTTGGCGCATTGATTGCAAAAGCAATGGAGATTGTTGGAAAAGACGGCGTTATCACCGTAGAAGAAGGCAAATCCATGAATACGGAACTGAACACCGTTGAAGGTATGCAATTCGACCGTGGCTATGCCTCCGCCTATATGGTGACGAACACGGACAAAATGGAAGCATTGCTTGAAAATCCGTATATCCTTATCACGGATAAGAAAATTTCCAGCTTGCAAGAAATTCTTCCCGTTATCGAACCCCTTGCGCAACAAGGCGCAAAACTCCTCATTATCGCCGAGGACGTCGAGGGTGACGCTTTGGCTGCCCTTATTGTCAACAAACTGAAAGGCGTGTTCAATTCCGTTGCGGTGAAAGCCCCCGGATTTGGCGACAGAAGAAAGGAAATGCTTCGGGATATTGCAACCCTTACGGGCGGCGAAGTCATCTCCTCCGATCTCGGCTTGGAATTCAAAGACGTTACAATCGATATGCTTGGCAGAGCATCCAGCGTACGCGTAGATAAAGAAAACACTACGATTGTCGGAGGCGCAGGCGACGCAGAAGATATTAAAGCACGTATTGCTTCCATTAAATCGCAAATTGCAGAAACAAAATCTGATTATGACAGAGAAAAACTGCAAGAACGCCTTGCCAAACTTGCAGGCGGCGTAGCGGTCATCAGCGTAGGCGCGGCTACCGAAGTGGAAATGAAAGAGAAAAAGCTCCGTATTGACGAC
>JAFTPR010000061.1 GCA_017463145.1 Clostridia bacterium | reverse complement strand
CAAGCTTATTATAATGCACATCGTCTTCATGAAGGGTTACTTTGTAGAAATATTCCGTACCTACGGTGTTGTTAAAGCTATAAAACCAATCGCCTTCGCTTCTTGCCGTTACCGTATTGCCGCCGTCGCCGTTCGTATACGTAATGCCGTCTGCAATGTCCGTTACGATACCGCCGAGATTATAACCGTTTACCGTTGCGTGTTCAAGGTTGGTCAAATGGATCGTGTCGCCGTCGATTTTTTTCTGCTCTACCGTATAGGTGAAATCAAGGCTCGTTTTCATGCTTTCGCCTTGGATACCGCATACGCTTTCCACGCCTTCACCGAAGAAACAAGCGAGTCTGGTTTTATAATTATCGCTCGTCAACGTAGCGTCTGCACTACTCGTAACGCCAGCCGCTAACGTAACACCGTCCGCCGTCATCGTACACATTTTTACGCCTTGTACGTACAACGTGATATTCGTTTCCGTCTTAACGAATTCGACCGTTGCATTGAGTTCGCCATCGCCCCAATTCGAATAATCGGCATTTCTACTTGCATAGACGTCTGCAAAAGAGCCGTACAATACTACGTTCGTTCTATACCCCAACGTAGAAATACTAAGCACGACCGAACCGGCAGGTTCCCAATAAGCGAATTTAGCAGTAACCGCAAATGCGCTGCTGCCGTCCGCATTACTCGTTGCAATAGACGCGCCAGGCATATACGTAGTTACGCTGTCTCTCGCCTGATAATACGTAGCGTCCGCCTGAATGGTCGCCTTGTAGCTGTATTCCGTTCCGACAGTGTTGCTGAACGGATAGAACCAGTTGCCGTCGCTTCTCGCCGTTACTGTATTGCCGCCGTTGGAATATACAACGTTATCCGCTACGTCCGCTACGATACCGCCGAGGTTATAGCCGTTTACAGTTGCATGATCTTCTACCTTTGCCGCAAGCTTTGCTTGCATAATGCCGTTGTCGGTGAGGCTCATTTTATAAGCCGTATTGCCCGTGACTTCATACGCCGAAAGCGCGTTGCATTCCTCTGCCCAAGCGTTACCCGTTTTTTCATACCAAATTGCCGTATAGCGAGGGAACTCCGCTACGTTTTCGCCGATCAATACTTCATTCACAGCGTCCGTTGCCACAGCCGCGCTGCCGTATTTCGCCTGCGTAGCGCCAAGCACCGTCACGCCGTCCTCGTCATAGAAAGAAACGTCGTAGGTGGGAAGATAGCTTTCCAAAGTCGTCGTTTTATCCACATATTTACCCGAATCCAACGCTGCGTCCGCTACGTATGCCATCGAACGGGATTGCACCGACGAATAAAGGGTTGTGTTATCCGCTTGCGTTGCGATTGCAAATGCGGAAACGTTCTTATCGTATACGCTGCTATCGGGAAGATCGTATACATACGCGCAAGCGTAATACACCTTCGCGGTGCTCCCCTCCACGATGCTGGTCGCGCTCTGCCATTTGCTTGCAGGGATCGCCGCTTCGACTGCGTCGGAATCCGTTGCGATCTGCGCAGCCGTCGTTCTGCCTGCGTCGATCTTTTCCTCAGCGATCACGTACGCGGAAACGGAAGCGCCGTTTTTATATTCGCCGTTTTCGATCATACTCGCATACTGCGCTTCGCTCATTTCGAACATGAAACGCATTGCGTTGCCGTCGATACCATCTACCGTCTCGCCCTCGTAGATCTTTACTGACGCACCGGGAACGGTGTAGAATTTGCCGCCGTTTTCCATCGACAAAACGGGATCCGCTGTTTCGGCTACCGAAGCAAGCGTTGCACCGCCCGCCGAAACGCAAGCAATCGCAAGGCAGCTTGCCGCCATAATAGAAATCTTTTTCGTTAAGCCTTTTCTCATTTTTTTACCTCCTCTTAATCAAACGTACCCCATAAGCCTTTTCCGCTTACCGCCACGCCGTCTTCGTAGCTGACGTCGCCGCTGGCTGTCAGTACGTCTTGCGTTTCAAACGCCGTAAATTCCCATTTTGGCGTTTGATAGTCCTTTTTTACCATCATATAGATCCTCCTGTTTTTTATTTTTACTTGCCATTCGGCTAATTGCTGATTTTATTCGCCTATTCCCAAAGCTTACCGCCTTCTATCCAAACGCCGTCGTCCAGATTTTTTTCGTAATACGGTACGCTTTCCCCGAATTTGTTGAGCGCGGCTTCGGCTGCGTCGTACGCCTCGTCGTCGAACAAGAGCACGTTCGTTTTATACGCGTACGCAGGCGATTCCACGTTGCCGTTATGGTAATTCGCGTTCACGTAGCGGTGTCCGCTCGAAGCGTAACCGATCTGATAAACGGTGTCTTGATCGATCGCTTCGTCGCCGAACAAACAGTCGAGATCGAGCTTTAAATACGCGGTCGCCGTTTCGGCGGTCGAGCCTAACGCGATATACAAATACCCGTTTTCAATCAAATACGTTACGTTGTTGCACGCGCTAATATCGCCTAACGAGTATTTCGTGCCGTTGCCGTACCATTTCCCGTACGGCGTTACGCTGCCCGTTTGTTGTATGATCTCCGTGTCGAAATATTTTCCAAACGAAACGAGGCTTTGATAGATCGCGTAATTTCCGTTTACGTCCGTAATACCGCTATTGGTATACTGCTGCGCGCCTTCGATATTCCCGTTATGCGTGCCATCCTTTTCCGTAAAGATATACACGCCCGAGCCCGCGAAAAGCACCCGTCTTTCCTGCTCGCCGACCTTGATGATAATGCCCTCCGTACCTTGCACGCCGCCACCTGCGTCCGTCGTGATTGTCGTATTCAGATACACGCGCTTGCCCGAGCCTGCAAGATAGTAATACTGCGATTGGCTCGCGCCCGTTGCGGGCCCGCTATAAACGATCTCGCCCGTTTCCGTGTCCTGCTTCATCAACGTCTTGGGATAGAGCCCCACTTCACATTCGTCTTGGAAAACGAACGTATACGTACCGTCACCATCACCGTCTTGCACGTTGCTACCCACGGCGATCTTATATGCCTGTTCCGAAGTGACCTTGATCTCGATCTCGTCGCCGCGATAGGTGTAATATTTGCCGTCGATTTCCTCTACGCCGCGCACAAATTCGATCGAGCCCAAGCTTTGATCGTAATCGGCGATATGGATCTCGCGATAGAAAGCATTTTTTACAAATTCGTCAAACGGAACGCCGTCCACCGTATCCGTGGACTGATACATGATCTTACAATCGGAGAATTTCAGCGTTTTATCGCCGCTGCCGTCGCGATAGCTGATCGGATAGGCGCGTACGCCTAACAACAGCGGATCAGTGACGCAGAGCAATTCCACCCACGCCGTATCCTGCTTCACGAACAACGCCACCGTATCGTTATCACGAACGAAACGGAAGGTGTGCGCCTTGCCGAATTCCAAAAGATTGAAATCCGCTTTGGTCTGATAATCGATCTTCTTTGCCCAAGCGCCCGTGTTCGTGTAATATACCACGTTGTTGATCGTCGCGCCGACTTCAAATCTCCGCAGCGTGCCGTTATCGTTGCTTTCAAAACGAATGCCGATGCTCGGCGATTTATCGTAATTGCCGTTGGGATCGGATTCGTTCGTGAAGGTAAATTCGATCACCGCTTTTTCCGAGGTCACGCCCGTGAAATAATAATGCGTGCAGTTGCCGCCAGACATAGCATACACCGTATCGCTATCCGTTTCGTCGGGCATCCAATAGGTCGTATCCGAAGCGAGCTTCATGCCGTTGAGCGTGACGAAGCCGCCGATGGGTCCCCGCTCTGAAATCACGATATCGCAAGACATATCCGCCTCCTGCGTAGCAGGCACTATAAGCGTGCTTTGTGCGGTAAAGTAGCAAGGCATCTGCACCTCTACCGTGTAATTGCCTGCCGTTGTAATCGTTCTCCCACCGATCTCATGCGTACCTGCGCGAAGTACGTAGAACGAATACGTTCCGTTGTTCACCGTCGTGTTATAGAGCATAAGCGGATTATCGTCGTTTCTGATCGTCACGCTTGCGCCGTTTACGTTGCTGCCGTCGCCTGCCGAAGTGACCTTACCCGTGACCTTAACGGTCGCCGCACGCGTACTGCCTGTGCGATAGGTCGTGAATTTTGCCTTTATCGAAATATTATCGACGATTTTGGATTTATCGATCGTAAGCACGCCGTCTTTTATATTGCTAATCGCGTATTGATAATAATCACTATCCTCCGTCGTACCTTCAATTTCCAAAGAGGTTAAAACGTAACCCGACGTGGGCTCTAATTTGAAAACAAGATCCTCCGTCGCCCCCGACTCGTTTAAACCGATTGCCATCTTATCAACCTTGACTGAGCCGCCGCTTGCTTCCGCCGTAACGGTATAGGCATATTGATTGATTGCCGCCAATAAGCCGCTTGGATCGTCTGCGTAATCTTTCGCGTAAAAATCGGTAAATTCCGCTTGACGTGTCAACGTATAAAGTCCAGGTGCCGTCGCGCCTTGCAACATACTGAACATACCCGCATAAACCAACTGCCCTTCTGCAAAGTAATACATCCAAGCGCCGTTCTTTATCACGGTCAGCGTAATGCCCTCCGTCGAATATCTTTCCTCGTACGGCAGCGTTAAATATAACTCATCGTTATAACGGGTGTTCAGCGTACCAAGATCGCGCAGATTTCCATACAAACCGATCCACACTTCTTGATGCTTACCTGCTTTATCCACGTCCAAATGGTTTGCATAAACGTACAACGAAATAAATTCGCTCGACGAAACCATATCAATAAGCCCTGCGCCGCCGCTGCCCTCACCCCACGTTTCGGGCAAAAGTTTTACTTTTGCGCTATAAACGTACGCATCGGAAGCTATATCCGTGAAAAAAATTGCCTGATCGTGCGCCCAAGTAGTTTTTACGCTCGGATTTTCCGCGTTCAACTGCGAAAGATCCCAGCCGTCCGATTTACTCAAACCAAGCGCGGACGCACCAAGCCGCGCGTTTTCCGCGTCGGGATTGCCGTAGCCGTCGGCTGTAAATACACCGTTATTGCGCAGTCTGTACGCGTTTAATGTGTAAAAGCTCGGCAATATCCATTTATTCTCGCCGTTATTTTCCTCCTTTACGTAACGATAAGCGGGACAAATGCGGACGCCTTGCGGAAATTCCTCACCTTCGGGGATCTCCATATGCAACGCCTCCCACGTCACGAACAGCTCCGCCGTCATTTCGTCCGCCTCGCCAAGCGCGCCGTTGAGCGCGGTCTTTGCCTGAAAACGGGTTTGGTTACGGGAAGCTCTATCCTTCGCGTCTATAAAGAAATTGTACGCCGTAAAGGTGTGATAAGCCGTTTCATCCTCCGCCGACACGCGAAACCAGAACGTAGAATTGTCTGCGTTCATAACGCCGTCGCCCAAATAGCTGTTGTAATATCCCATATTCAAACGAGAATTCCATTGAACATCCTCGTCTTTGGCGATCGCGCCGATATATAAGCCCTTTTGGGTAAACACCGTCGTATATTCTACGCTCACACCCCCTTGCGAGTGCCTAAGCCAAGCTTGCCCTTCCCAACGCGCTTCGTCAAGCACGCCGTCGATCGTCATATCTTCGTCACATTCGTCTTGAAATTCGGGATTGTACGTCCATTCGTAATCCTTTACCGCGTCAAACTTTTCAGCCTTACAAGCCGATAACGCGCAAAGCGACGCACAAAATACCAGGGTTGCTATCCATAAATTCTTAGTTTTCTTTTTCATAGCGTCCCCCCCTATCAATTCCCCAGCACAACGATATCGGAAATGCGGATCTCCTCGTTCAAAGAAGATAATTTCTGCGAAATTTTAATCGTTATACTCGTTACTTTTATCTCGTCGAACGAAGCAAGCGCGCTTCCGCCTGCACGCATATATTTGCCGCCCTCGTTGTAATGGTCGGACGAAAAAGGAATATTTTCAATATACGCTTTGCCCTTATAGTTAGAGCCCGTATACCAGCT
>JAFTPR010000060.1 GCA_017463145.1 Clostridia bacterium | reverse complement strand
CGTACGCGGAATTGAGCGGTTCACACACGTCGCGGTAGTTGGGATCGTACGCAGCGTTTACGTCCGCAGACAAACATTTCGAGTTGGCGCGAACAGCCGCCGCAGGCACGTTGAACGACCAAGCCAATGCGTCGATAAGGTCGGTAAACAACGCGCATTGCATACCCGTTGTTCCCTCGCTGCCAATCTCTTCTTTATCCGCAAGAATAACCATAACCGTATGTTTACAAGCGGTTTCGTCAAACAACGCCGTGATCGCGGGATAGGAACATACTCTGTCATCGTGACCGTATGCGCCGATCAGCGCGCGGTCGAAGCCGATATCCTTTGCCTTGAACGCAGGCACGAGCGAAAGCTCCGCAGACAGGAAATCCGATTCATCCATACCGTACTTTTCGTGCAGAATTTGGAGCAAGTTTTCCTTTACCGTTTTATCCTTATCCTCGCTTGCCGCCGTGTACGGGATATTGCCGAGCCAGATATTCAAATCCTCGCCCCCAATCCCCTCGCCGAGCGTTTTTGCGTTTTGTTTCGCCGCAAGGTGCGGTAACAAATCGCTTATGTAGAATACGGGATCGTTTTCATCCTCGCCAATCTTCACGGAGAGCACTTCACCCGATTTAAGCGCAACTGCGCCGTGCAGCGCAAGGGGTACGGTAGCCCATTGGTATTTGCGGATACCGCCGTAATAATGCGTTTTCGCAAAGGCAATCCCCTCCGTTTCGTAAAGAGGAACTTGCTTCAAATCGATACGGGGGCTATCGATATGCGAAGCAATGATACGGATACCGTCCGTGGCAATATCTTCCGTACCTACTTTGATAAGGTAAATATTTTTTCCACGGTTGGAGTAATACACCTTGTCGCCCGCTTGAAGCTTTTGACCGAATGTGTAGGGCTTGTAACCGTTTGCAATCGCCATAGCTTCCGTTACGGCGCAAGCCTCACGCTCCGTTTTACCCTCGTCGATATACTTCTTGTAACCCTCGGCGTAATCGAAAATTGCTTTCAACAGCGTTTCGTCCGCTTTTTCGTATACGTTCGTTCTCTTGTAAGATAAATTGCTCATATATATTTCTTCCTTTTTATTATTTTTCGTTCGTTTATTTCAAGAAGCCTTGAATAATCTGTTCTTCCGCTTCCTTCTCCGTCAAACCGAGCGTCATCAGTTTGATAAGCTGTTCCCCTGCGATTTTCCCAATCGCCGCTTCGTGAATAAGCTCCGCTTCAACGTCGTTTGCAGCCAGACAGGGCGAAGCCACAACGGAGGCTTTATCCATAATGATTGCATCACATTCCGTATGCCCGTAACAAGGTGCGTTGCCGTTCATTGTCGAAACAAAACGTTGCGTGGATTGATCTGCCGCCACCGAACGGGAAACGATATCCGCGCGGCATTTTTCGCCGTTCATATCCACCACAAAATCCGTATCGACTGTTTGCGTGCCGTGCGTGTACAGCTTTTCTTTGACGATAAAGTTTGCGCCCGTTTTCATATCCGCTTTGGTGATACGCTTGGAGGAATCAATTCCCTTTATTTGGGTAGTTTCCATTTCCATATACGCGCCCTCGTCCAAATGTACCACCGTTTCGGGGTTCATCACGTTTTTGCCGTTGCCGTCCCCTTGCCCGTAATGCTTTTCGACGTATTTGACTTTGGCGT
This sequence comes from Clostridia bacterium, assembly GCA_017463145.1. Taxonomy (GTDB): domain Bacteria; phylum Bacillota; class Clostridia; order Christensenellales; family Borkfalkiaceae; genus Scatosoma. The sequence continues at coordinate 16,174 of JAFTPR010000060.1, read as the reverse complement.
TTTTGCCAACGTAAAACGTATGCACGCCGTCGTGGCGAGAGGTCATCTCCACGCCGCCGCAGTTGTGTATGCCGCAACCTGCGACGATTACGACGTCCGCGTCCTCACCGATATAGAAATCGTTATACACAACCTCTTGCAAGCCCGCCTTGGAAATGATGACGGGGATATGCATACTCTCGTTTTTTGTGCCCGGTTTGATAAAAATATCAATACCCGATTTTCCGTCCGTTTTCGTTACGACGTCGATATTCGCCGTCGTGTTTCTGCCACCCAGCTCACCGTTGGCGCGAATGTTATACGCACCCTCGGGGACGCCGTGCAAATCGGCTATTTTCAACAGTAAATCTTTTTCGATTGCGTCCATACTACCCTCACATTTTATCCGTCAGTACCTTGCAGGAATCCGCCCCCAAAAGGCTGGGCAACACGTCCTCTTTTTTGCCCACGCTACGCACCTGACCGTCCGCAATGACCACAATCTTGTCCGCAATATTCAAGATACGCTCTTGATGCGAGATGATTAGGATATTGCCCTTGATCTTTTCATACATGTTTTCAAAGACTTTAATGAGCGAGCCGAAGCTCCAAAGATCAATTCCCGCTTCGGGTTCGTCGAACACGGAAAGCTTCGTACTGCGGGCAAGAATCGTAGCAATCTCAATGCGTTTCAATTCCCCACCCGAAAGGGAGGCGTTTACCTCTCTATCGATATAATCTCTTGCGCACATTCCCACTTCCGAAAGATAGGCGCAAGCGTCGGAAACTTTCAACTTCTTTCCAACGGCAATATTGATCAAATCCCGCACGGTAAGCCCCTTGAAGCGGACGGGCTGTTGGAATGCATACGAAATGCCTTTTTTTGCGCGCTCCGTCACAGACAGCCCCGTGATGTCCTCGCCGTCGAGCAATATTTGTCCTTCCGTGGGAGTGATAATCCCCGCAATCACTTTCGCAAGCGTCGATTTCCCGCCGCCGTTTGGACCTGTAAAGGCAACAAACCGCTCGTCTAAGGTCAAATTGATATTTTTCAATATCTGCTTTTCGCCAAGCTCGTCCTTTACTGTATAAGAAATATTCCGTAACTGTAACATAAACTTCCTCTTTGGAAAATTCTTGCTTTATTGGCTTTGCCGCAATAAAGCTCTTTTATTTATACCGCAAAGCACGTCCTTTTTAAACGTGTTTTCGGATATTTATAAACAATTTGTTTATAAGCGTACGAGCGTATATCCGTTGTAAACGACGTTAGACGTATCAAAAGTCAAGTCTTTCAACGTGATATTACAAGCAAGCGTAGCTACGCCCGTATGGGAAAGATCGCTCCCGTAATATTGCCCTGCGCCCGCAACGTATACCTTTTTGCCGATAAAGGTAAGCGATTTCGCTTTCGGCAACGCCGCCGTAAACGTTGCGCCGAAGGGATAGAGTTTGCTGCCCGCCTGCGAGGTCACAACGCTGTCGATATACAGCGTAATCTCGTACCTGCCCTGCTCGTTCGTTATCTTTTTAAACGCCTCGTCAATGGAATAAACAAGCTGTTTTTCGCCGCCTGTTTCTTGCAGGTACGCCGGACAAAGGTATGTTTCGCTTGCCGTGGGCAACGCCACTTGGTACGAAATACCGTAGTCTGGCGTGGGCGCAGTCGCTACGTGCGAAGCATCAAATTCCGCTTTGCCCATGCCGAACCATTCACGGTGGACAAGCTTGTTTCCCCGATCATCTATAACGTCGCCCCACGTTGCGTCTACGTTATACCAAACGCCGCCTATTTCAACCATATTCCAAGCGTGATTTTCCGTGCCTCCGTTCAAGCCGGCAACACCTTTTACCACAATACAATCCAATCCGAGAAGCTCTGCAAGCCATGCATACGTTTCAGCATACGTTTCGCAAACGCCCTTTTTATACAATACGCTGCCTACAATATCGTGCGCCCACGTTTCATCACTCGGCGTTACGCCGTTCGCTTCGTACGCATAATCGATTGTGACAGCCAAATAATCGTACACAATCCACGCTCTTTCAAAATCGTTGGTCGCATTCTCCGCATACGCATAACAATCGAGCGCAAACTCTTTTGTCTTTTCGTAAATCGTTTCACGCGTCGTATGTAATATATACGCCTCGTCCGTCGTCATATACAGGTCGGCATTGCTATACGCAATCTCCCCGCGAATCCACCAAAACTCGGGGTAATCCGTGCGAAAAACGGTCCATACGGCAACCGCCTCGCTTCGCGTGAGTCCGCGCCCCGAATAATTCACGCCGTCGTCTATCAAATATGCGCCTTGCGCGCTTTTTACAACGTCTTTATCGGATTCCCAAAACGACTGAGCGGAAGCAAGCAAGGACGCGTACAAGCGTTGCTTTGCCGTACCGTTCTCCTCCTTACCGAGCGCCTGATAGCCGTATTTTTCCTCTTTTGCGCGGGGTGTAAAATCAATTTCTTTCGTCGGCTTTTCCACTTCCTGTTCAGCCGAACTGTTTTGCGAATCGGAAGAAGTCGTATGCTCGGAACTCTCTTCCTTAGAACTTGTCTTTGACGAGCTTTCCTTGGACGATTGTCCGTAGCCGCCGTTTACACCCGACGAGGAGCTTTCCGAGCTACCACCTCCCGTGAGTGAGTCCAAAAAACCGATAGAAACACCGCCGCAAGCAGACAGCGAAGTGGTAGCGCTTACCGCCAACAAGCAAGCCAACAAACCAACAATCCTCTTTTTCATAATCCACCTCAAAATACTTGCATCAATATACCGCGGTCTTTCAACCATTTACGCTTTTCCCTGTAATCGGGAACGTATTTTTCAACCTCTTGCCAAAACGCAGCGGAATGATTTTTGTGTTTGGTATGCGCCAACTCATGCACAACGACGTATTCCACGACGTCCTTAGGCGCAAACAGCAAACGGAAAGAATAATGCAGCGCGTTATCATACGAGCAAGACCCCCATCGCCCGCGGGCGGAATTGACCGTTACGCTCTTATACGACGTTTGCATTTCCCTCGCCTTGCGTTCCGTCACCGTGGATAGGATACGTTTGGCATTCTCTTTCAACCATTGCACAAGCCTGTCTTTCGCCTTTTTTTCGGGCAAATAAATACGTTTTTGCATATCGTCTAAACGGACGAAACGTTCGTTTACGAGCGTTATTTCGTAACGCTGGCCAAGCAATAAAAAGGCATAGCCGTCCAAATTTTCGGGCGGTAAATCGATACCTGCCCTCTGCATTTTCGATTTTGTACGGAGAATCCACGCTTCTTTTTTCCGCAGAAACGAAAATATCCGCTCCTCGCTGCAAGATTTCGGCGCGCGTACCGTTACCCGACCAAACGGGTCAACGGAAACAGCGAGCGTTTTGCGGGCGGAGCGGATTATTTTATCGGGTACGATCATTGGCTTACGCCTCGTAACCTCTCGGGTTGCCGCTTTGCCATTTCCATTGCGAAGCGCACATTTCCTCTATGCCGAATTTAGCCTCCCATTTCAGTTCCGCTTTCGCCTTATCGGGACAGGCATAACAAGCCGCAATATCACCGGGACGGCGTTCGCAAATCTTATAGGGCAACGTTTTTCCGCATGCTTTTTCAAAGGCGTGAATCATATCCAGCACGCTGTATCCGTGCCCCGTGCCGAGGTTATAAATATGTACGCCCGAAGCATTACATTCCTCGATTGCCGCAATATGCCCAAGCGCAAGGTCTACCACGTGGATATAATCACGAACACCCGTACCGTCGGGAGTATCGTAATCGTTTCCGAACACGTTGATACAGGAAAGCTTACCGCTTGCAACCTGCGCTACGAACGGCATAAGGTTGTTGGGAATACCTTTCGGGTCTTCGCCGATCAGTCCGCTTTCATGCGCGCCGACGGGATTGAAATAGCGGAGGAGGATAATATTCCATTCGTTATCCGCTTTATACAAATCCTGCATAATCATTTCCATCATCAGCTTTGTAGAGCCATACGGATTCGTTGTGGAAAGACGGCAGGTTTCGTCGAGCGGCAAACGTTCGGGATCGCCGTATACGGTTGCAGACGAGGAGAAAATAATTTTCTTCACGCCGTGACGAGCCATGATTTGCAACAGCGAAACCGTACCGCTAATGTTGTTTTCATAATACTTTAAGGGCATTTTGCAACTTTCGCCAACCGCCTTGAACGCCGCGAAATGAATAACCGCGTCGAACGTGTGCGTATCGAAAATTTTCTCCATTGCCGCAACGTCCCTGATATCCGCTTCGTAGAAGGTGACTTCCTTGCCCGTGATTTTTTGTACACGGCGAATACTTTCAAAGCTGGAATTGCTGAAATTGTCCACGACGACCACGTCGTAGTTCTTGTTGAGAAGTTCTAAGACGGTATGCGAACCGATATATCCGCTGCCGCCCGTAACCAAAATAGTAGCCATGCCTTACACCTCTGTAAATTTATTTTGTACTTACATTATATAATCTTTTTGTCGAAAAACAAGCGAAAAGATTTCGCTTGTTTTTGGAAATATTTCGGTTTTATTCTTCCGCTTCTTCCGCTTCAAGCGGTTCTTCGGATACTTTCGAGCGGACTTTAAGCACCTTTTGCTTTGTCGCCTTGACAATTTTTATTTCCAATTTGCCGTGGCGCAACACCTCGCCGACAGGCGGAATCCCGCCGTATTGCTCCGTTGCCCAGCCGCCGACCGTATTCGACTCGTACTTCTCGTCCTCGTCTTCCATATCGTACAGGGCGAAAAAGTCCGCAAGCTCGCACTTACCGTCCACCCAATACTCCTCGTCCGCAACCTTGCCGTACAACACTTCTTCTTCGTCGTGTTCGTCCCAAATCTCGCCGACAAGCTCTTCCAAAATATCTTCGAGGGTGACGATACCCACCAACCCGCCGTATTCGTCGGAAACGGCAGCCATATGAACCTTCGTTTTTTGAAGTTGCTTCAACAAAGCGGAAATGCGCGTATATTCCGTCGTGAACACGATTTCTTGTACAAGCTGGGAAATTTCCTTTTCCCCGTTTAAGTACCCGACGAAAAAGTCCCGTTCATGCACAAGCCCAATCACGTTGTCGATTGTTTCTCTGTACACGGGCAATCTCGAATAACCCGTCTTTTGGAACACTTCGCGTATCTCGTCCATCGTCCACTCCGCATTGACCGCTTCTACGTCTACGCGGGGAACTAAAATGTCCTCTACCTTTAAATCGTCAAATTCGAGCGCGGAGCGCACAAGCTCCGATTCGTCCTCTTTGAGCGTACCGTCCTCTTCCGCTTCGTCTACAAGCGACATCAGCTCTTCATTCGTAACGGTGGCGTCTTTTTTCAATTTAAACGCTTTGCGCAAGCCCGCTTTATACCAATCGAATATTTTTCCAATCGGGAACAGTACCCAATAAAAGACCTGCATTAAGGGATAGTATAAAAAGCAAAACTTTTCGGGATACACGCTTGCCAAAAACTTGGGCGTGATTTCGCCGAATAACAGCACGACGACGGTCAATACCGCTGTCGATACCGTGGTGGCTACGCTTCCGTCTGCAATCAGTTGCCCGAACAAGACCGTGCCGAGCGCGGAAGCCGTCAAATTGACGATATTGTTACCTACAAGAATAGAGGTAACGAGTTTGTCATAATCCTCATCAGCAAAACGAGAAACCGCTGTCGCGTTCTTTTTGCCGCTCGCAATCATATTTTTGAGCTTTAACTTATTGGCGCAGGAAAACGCCGTTTCCGTTCCCGAAAAGAATCCGGAAAGCAAGATCAAAATTACGATTACGATAGATAGGGGTAGGGGTTCCATAAGAGTTTTTATTATCCTCCGAAAAATAAAGTATTCACGGACGCATTTTTCGCCCGCTTATATTATTATAATACATTTTCCACCGCTTTGTCAACACGAAAGAAAAGACTTATCGGATATTTTTGCGTATTTATCATATTTTTTTTGCCAAATTCCGTTTTTCACGCGTGGAAACTTCTGCAAAATGGCAAGCCACGCAATGTCCGCCCCCTATATCCTTCAACGGCGGTACAAGCTTTGTACAACACTCCTTCGCCATAAAACAGCGGGTATGAAATTTACAGCCCGACGGCGGAGAAACAGGCGAAGGCACGTTGCCCTTTAACACAATTTCCTCTTTTTTGTTTTTGCTTGGCGCAGAAGCAAGCAACGCAATCGTATACGGGTGACGGGGATTTTTAAAAACCTCCTCCGCCTCCCCAATCTCTGCCATATCTCCAAGATACATGACTCCTACCCGATCCGAAACGTAACGGACGACGGAAAGATCGTGCGAAATGAAAAGATACGTCAAATTCTCCTTTTCTTTCAGTTCCGTCAAAAGATTGAGTATTTGCGACTGCACTGACGCGTCGAGCGCAGAAACACACTCGTCGCAAACAATAAATTTAGGCTTGACGGCAAGCGCGCGGGCAATGCATACCCGTTGGCGTTGACCGCCGGAAAATTGGTGCGGATAGCGCTGTATCGCTTCCTTTTGCAAACCGCATTTTTCCAAAACGGAAAAAATATATTCCCGCATAGCCTCGCTTCCGCGTTTATACAAGCCTTGCGTAGCCACGCCCTCCTCGATAATCTGCCCTACCGTCATACGGGGGTTAAGCGAAGAATACGGGTCTTGAAAAATGATTTGCAAATCCTTTCTAAGCGGGCGGAATTCTTTTTCGGAAAGCGCCGTCAACTCGACCCCCCTGCCTTCTTTTCCGTAATAGACAACCTTTCCCGACGTAGGCTTATACAACCCCAAAACCGTTCTTCCCAAGGTCGATTTTCCCGAGCCGCTCTCCCCCACGAGCGAAAACGTTTCCCCCGCCTTGATATCGAAAGAAACGTCCTCGTTCGCCTTTAAAAAACGTTTGCGTTGGAATATCCCGCCCGACACGGGAAAGTACTTTTTAAGATGGACAATTGAGAGTAAGTTTTGCGTGTTCTCCACTTCTTCTTTCCTCCTTTTCCGGATAGTGACAACGTATCCTATGCCCCCTGGCAATCTCTTTGAGCGTCGGTTCTTCGTTTACGCATTTTTCTGTACAGTACGGGCAGCGAGGCGAGAATTTACAACCCTTGGGAATTTCAGTGAGCGGCGGCACAGAACCGGGGATGGGCAACAGCTTTTCCCCGCGTTTTCTCCCCGCAGGCGAAGCGCGGAACAGCCCCTCGGTATAGGGGTGCGAATATTTTCCGTCTGAAAATATTTTACTCTTTTTCGCGCTTTCGACTATCTGTCCCAAATACGCCACCGCTACTTCGTCCGCCATTTCCCCCACCACGCCCAAATCGTGCGTAATGAAAAGAATTGCCGTACCCGTTTCTTTTTGCAACTCACGCATAAGGCGCAATATCTGCGCCTGTATCGTAACGTCGAGGGCGGTGGTCGGCTCGTCGGCAATTAAAAGCCTTGGCTTACACGCAAGCGCCATTGCAATCATTACGCGCTGACGCATACCGCCCGAAAGGCGGTGCGGATAGTCTTTCATAATCCGTTCAGGATTGGGTATCTGCACGGCGCGTAGCATTTCCACCGCTTTTTCCGCAGCCTCTTTTTTACGCATACCGCGGTGGATACGAAACGGCTCGGCAAGCTGTTTGCCGATACTCAAAACGGGATTTAACGCCGTCATGGGTTCTTGAAATATCATAGATATTCTATCCCCTCTAATCTGTCGCATTTTCTCTTTCGTGAGCTTGACAAGGTCCGTTTTCTCCCCCTCACCCGACGCGTCAAACAGAATTTCCCCGCCGTCAATATAGCCGTTTGTATCAAGTAATTTCAACACGCTCATAGCAGATACGCTCTTGCCCGAACCGCTTTCCCCCACAAGCGCAAGCGTTTTACCCGCCTCGATGGAAAAGGATACGTCGTTCACGGCGCATACTTCCCCTTTGGCAGTTTTGAATTTAACCCGCAGGTTTTTCACTTCCAATAAAGACATAGTTCCCTCTTTTCAATCTTCTATGACCGCGCTTTATTTTTTGGGGTCAAGCGCATCCCGCAACGCGTCGCCCACCACGTTGATACAAATGACGGCAACAGACAAAAACAGGGACGGGAACAGCCATTGCCACCAATAATTTTGTATGATTGTGCTGTTATTCGCCCCGTGAAGCATATTTCCCCACGTCGGATACGGTTGTTGCACGCCGAACCCAAGATACGAAAGGGAGGACTCCGTTAAAAGACAGCCCGCAAAATCGAGCGTCATACTGACGAGAATAACGGAAACGATATTGGGTAATATATGCCGAAAAGCAATTACAATCCGTTTTACGCCCATTGCTCGGGCAGAGGTGACAAATTCCTTTTCCCGTTCCGCAAGCACTTGTCCTCTTATCATACGCGCAAGCCCCGTCCAAGACAAAGCCCCCAAAATGAGCATAATGATAAAGATACGCATTGTTTCGCTTACTGCATAATTTTTGATAATTTGCGAAAGTAACATTGCAAACGGCAAAAAGGGAATAGAGGAAAATATCTCCGTCACCCGCATCAAAAGCGTATCTACCGCACCGCCGAAATAACCTGCCACCGACCCCACGACAATCGCAATGACAGAAGATACCAACACGGCGACAGCCCCGATCGTCATTGTCATTTTTCCGCCGTGCACAATCCGCGCGAACACGTCCCTGCCACGTCCGTCCGTGCCCATAAGATATCCTTGCAGCCCCACGCTTTCAACGAGTTTATTATTCCCGTCCACCACGTAACTTTGCAACGCGCCCGCAAACACCCTTTCGCCTTTTTGCGTGACGTTGCATTGCTTATAGGCGTTATGCCCCCAGCCGTATACGTTGCCCTTGTTCGTAACCCCGATAAAATGCCGCGTACCGCCTTCAAGCGACGTAAAATACTCCCCCGTTTTCAGCGTAGGCAAATGATCCTCGCCGTTTTCAAACACGCCTGAAACAATCAATTCGTTGTCCGAGGTCAACAGCGCGATACACTTATTAGTTGCGGCAATTTCCGTCACATTTCTGCCATACAGGTATGCATTCAGCGAACTTTCCGTCTTTCCTTTACTACTTATGACGGACGTAAATACGTCCTCCTTTCCAAGCGCAAGCGTGCCGTTTTCAAGCAAAGCCACGCCCGCTGAATTGGTAAACGCGACCTTTTTCACGCCCGACAAAAACGCAAGCGCCTCCAAGTTATTCGTCGTGTTTTTATTCCCCCAAAGATACGCCGTACCGTCCGTTTTAACGAGGGCGGAGGTTTGATATCCGCATACAAGCTGACGAACCGAAGCGGGGTCTACCTGCCGCAATTCCGCAGGCGCGGCGACAGCGTTTAAAACAGGCTCGAAGCCGTATTGTCCGCAACTCTTATCCCCCCAACCGACAAGTTCACCTACGGGCGTGATTGCCAAAGCGTGGTCTTTGCCCGCCGCCACGAACACCGCCCCCTCTTTTTTGAGCGCGGCGGGAATTTTCCTCATATCCGTTTTTAAGAGTTTGTTTTCCGTATTTCCCCAAACAAACACTTCGCCTTCGCCTGAAAGCCCCACCGTGAAGTCGGCAAATCCGTCTATCGTCTTTACGTTTTCCGCAAGGGTTTTGGGTACTTTGCGCATAGAATATCCCGGCGCAATATTTTGTTGTAACGGGTCGGTATAATACAAATCCATTGGAATAAAGGCAGGCGCAATGAACACGAACGCAAACAGCAACAGGAGCGTTACGAGCGCAACGACCGCCGATTTTTTCCGAAAAAACGCTTCGCGGGTGAGCTTGGCGGGGCTTTCTATCGTGATATCCCCACGTTTACCCCACGCCCGTTTTATCCAAGTAAAGCCACGTTTCAGCATACCCTCTCCTTATTTATTCACTCGAATACGGGGATCGACAAGTCCGTACGCAATATCCACAAGCAAATTCCCTATCAAAGCAATGGCGATATAGAACATCTGCATAGCAAGCGCAATTTCGTTGTCGTTTGCAGTCAACGCCTCGAAATATACCTTACCGATACCGTTAATTCCGAAAATGTTTTCTATCATAATCGACCCTGAAAACACGCCGATCAGCCAACCGATAATCAGCGAAACGATAGGAATGAGCGCATTGCGGAATGCGTGTACCCGCACGACCGTCCGCTCTTTTACGCCCTTTGCCCGAGCCGTACGGATACAGTCCAGCGAAAGCGCTTCAATCATTGCCGCGCGGGTATAACGCGTCATACCGCCGAGCGAACAAAACGTCATTACAAGCAGAGGCAATGTAAAGTGCCAAATCCTATCCAAAAACGCCCGAAAACCCGTGTAGTCTTTCCCCACCGACGACATACCCGAAACGGGAAAGATATTCAGCTTGACGGCAAACAGCCAAATAAACAGAATAGCGATAATGAATGCGGGAATACTGTACCCCACGATCGTCCCCACTTGCACGGCTGTATCCCGTTTCCCACCGCGACGTACAGCGCAAAACACGCCGAGGGGTATGGTAATGCAAAGCGCAGCAACGGCGGTAAGCAGATTTAAACTTACCGTATTTAAAAGCGGCTCCTTGATTACTTCTGCAACAGGCTTCCCGTATGCAATAGACGTACCGAGATTACCTTGAAGCAATCCGTTATATTCTCCGCTGTAAAAGGGCGCAAGCCCCAGCCACCGCAAATACCGCGTAAAAAGGCTACCGTCCAACCCGTACCGCCTTTGCCAATACAAATACCGTTCGGCATATACGAGATTCTTATTTGCCGCAATCTCCTGCATAGCCATATCCGCCGCCTTATCGGCGGGAATCAGGTTATACACGGCGTATACAAGCAACGACAAAAGCGCCAACACCACAAGCATATACCCGATACGCTTAAAAATATATTTTACCATACCCGTTCCGTTTCGTAATTGCTTACAAAGTCCGCTTCGTCCATCAGATAATTACTACTGTAATTATCGTACATATTTTGATCTATCGTCCAATAAAAAGATTGGTCGTACGCCGCGCTTGTATACCCCGTTGCAAAGTTGACCGCCGAATATCTCGCTTTGGAAAAACCGTAAGCGGGCATTTGGTTATACTCTCCGTACAGCGCCGAACTCATATCCCCCGACGTGTACGTGATATACGCGCCGATACGCTCCCCCGCGTTGGGATTGCTTTGCCAAGAAGTCAAAAGCTGGTCGGTGACGGCATTGGGCTGCGTACCCATCCAATTGATAACAAGGGGCATATAATACGCGCCGTTGACTTTGACCGTCTTGTACTTGCCGTCCGTCGAGGCATACGCAAGGTTATTATAACTCAGCTCGTACCCGCTCAATTTCTTGTAACGGATTTTACCTTTGCCCTCCTCATACGCTGTGCCGTCCGCATTGTATACAAATCCGCCTGCGCGAAGCTCGGCGCGCGCCTTTTCAAGCGAATATTCGTATTTGTTCAGCATCATCTTATCCTTTACGGCAAGATACGCGGGCGAGCCGACGTAATAAGGCGCGTCTACCACGCTCCCGTAGCCGCCCGTAAACGTTTGCGCAAACTCGTTGCGGTCAATTGTGTGCATAACGGCGCGACGAACCTCTTTAAATTGCGTGGGAGAAAAATCGCAACGGAATGCAAGCTTGCCGTAGCCTGCTCTGTCGTAATGCGTTTCCTTAAATTTTACGCCGTCCACCACGGCGAGCGCTGCTTTCGTTTCTTCCCCGCCCGTGACGGAAGCCAATACGTCTACCCGCCCCTGCTTTAATTGATCGAGTTGCGTTTCTCCGATAATCTTAATATACGAAATTCGATCAATCGTTGCTTTGCCGCGAATATCTCCTTTATATAAAGCGTTACGTTTGAGCGTTGCCGTGCGGGTCGCTTTGTCGTACTTTTCCACCACGTACGGCCCGGAATACGGAAACGCTTCCGCGGACGTTTCGTTGATATTATTTTTAATCGTTTCCGCCATAGCGTACGCCGTCACACCGTTTTTCACCGTTTTGTCGTAAAAACCTTTTTCGATATACGCGCCCTGTCCGTCGTCCTTGATACGGTAATTTCCCAAATATAAGGCAAGCGGCGCAGGCGTAAACGCCCCGTATTCAATCGCATAATAATAATCGGCGTATTGTTTTTTTACGGTTACGGAAAAAGCATATTTATCAAGCAAGCGTACCCCCGCAAAGGGAACGGGATCACCCTCGCCCGTATAGGCATTGAACGCCTCATATCCTTCCAAGGTAAGCCCCGCCGCGTCACCGCCGCCCGCTTCTTTGAAAACCTTACCGCTCCCCGCAAGCAAGGAAACAAGATAGTTTTCCGCCGTAATCGGGCTACCGTCCGAAAAGGTCAAATCCTGCGCGATACGCATAGTGAACGTCCTTGTGCCGTCCGCGTTTTGAACGTCCTCTCTGCTTGCCAAAATCTCGCTCCCTGCCCACGTAAACGAACCACCCGTGTCCGTAACGACGGTAGCATACCCGCTTGTAAGCTCCTGCACGTCGAGATCCGCCGCTCCCGGCGCGGACTTGCCGAACGAAGCATTCCTAAACAGCCCCGTAAGCTCTGTGTTGCTCCCCAAAATCACGGCGTTATCCCCCGTCTTGACCTTCGCCCCGACGATTGCAGCCGTCACACCCCAATAGGGATTTGTTTCCAGTTTCTCTATTTTGGCGTTGTAGATATCGTAGTACTGATTGGAATAGAGCGGTACTTCCGGCGCAAGATAATTCCAACGCTGCATAAACAGCCGCCACCACTCGTTATACACCGCCTCCGCCGAGCCAAACGCGCCGACGGGCTTCGTATTGTACACCATTGCCATTGAAAGGAAGTCCATACCCAGCTCGTATTCCACGCCGTCCACCGTAACATACGCTAAACCGTCTTTTTCCGTAACGGCATCTACCGTCACTTTATCTCCGATTACAGCGTACACCGAGCGGTAATCCTCTCTTCGCAAAATATCGTCCAAAAAATTATCCGTTTGTTTTTTCTTGCAACCTGTCAGCGCGCAACCGCACGCAAGCGCAAAACATATCGCCATTGTTCTTTTCATATCCTCTATTTTGCGTAGCCCGCCTGTTTTTATGCAACAAATCACTTGACGAAAACGAGCGAAATATGGTATACTTAAAATTGTTTTAAAGTACTTATCAGGAGCGTATCTTATGGAGAAAGCACAAACGCGTATAGAAACCAAATGCGTACAGGGCGGCTATACCCCCGGCAACGGCGAGCCTCGCCAAGTACCTATTATTCAAAGCACCACTTTCAAGTATTCGACGAGCGAGGATATGGGCAAGCTGTTCGACCTCGAAGCAAGCGGATATTTCTATTCCCGCCTGCAAAATCCCACCTGCGACACCGTTGCGGCAAAAATTTGCGCCTTGGAGGGCGGGAGCGCGGCTATGTTGCTTTCTTCGGGACAAGCCGCTTCCTTCTTTTCCGTGTTTAATATCGCTTCCTGCGGCGACCACGTAGTTTCCTCGGCAAGCATTTACGGCGGCACGTACAACCTCTTTGCCGTCACTATGAAAAAAATGGGTATCGACTTTACGTTTGTCGACCCCGATTGCACGGAAGAAGAATTGAGAAAGGCGTTCCGTCCCAACACAAAAGCGGTGTTCGGCGAAACAATCGCCAACCCCGCCTTGACCGTACTCGATATTGAAAAATTTGCCAAGATTGCGCACGAAAACGGTGTGCCGCTCATCATTGACAACACGTTTGCCACACCAATTAACTGCCGCCCGTTTGAACACGGCGCGGATATCGTTACGCACTCCACCACCAAATATATGGACGGACACGGCGTAGCCGTAGGCGGTTGTATCGTCGATTCGGGCAAATTCGATTGGATGGCGCACAAAGAAAAATTCCCCGGGCTTTGCACCCCCGATATGAGCTACCACGGCATTACGTACGCCGAAAAATTCGGACAAGGCGGCGCGTATATCACCAAGGCAACGGCACAACTTATGCGTGATTTCGGCTCGACCCAATCCCCGCAAAGCGCCTTTTATCTCAACCTCGGTTTGGAAAGCCTGTACGTGCGTATGCAACGGCATTGCTTAAACGCGCAAAAGGTAGCCGAATTTTTGGAGTCTAACGACAAGATAACGTGGGTAAATTACCCCTCGTTGCCCTCGAACAAATATTATCCCCTTGCGCAAAAATATATGCCAAGCGGCACTTGCGGCGTGGTAAGCTTCGGCGTAAAAGGCGGCAGAAAGGCAGCGGAAGCGTTTATGAAGAAACTGCAAATTATTGCAATCGAAACGCACGTTGCAGATGCAAGGAGCTGCTGTTTGCACCCTGCAAGCGCAACGCACCGCCAAATGAACGAGGAAGAGCTGATTGCCGCAGGCGTACCCGGCGATCTTGTGCGCCTTTCTTGCGGACTTGAAAATTACGAGGATCTTATCGAAGATATCCAAAACGCTTTGGAAAACATATAGGAGAAAACGTATGCCTATTAAAATTCCCAACGATCTGCCTGCGGCAAAAATATTACAGGGCGAAAATATTTTCGTAATGACGGAAAACCGCGCCATTGCGCAGGATATCCGTCCGCTTCGCATACTAATCGTCAATCTTATGCCAAAAAAAATAGAAACGGAAACCCAGCTTGCAAGGCTTCTTGGAAACACGCCTCTGCAAGTAGAACCGACGCTCATTCATACAAGCTCGCACGAATCGAAAAACGTGACGAAAGACCACCTACTTGCCTTTTACAAGACGTTTGATAAGGTAAAGGATGAGTTTTTCGACGGTATGATTATCACGGGCGCGCCTGTGGAACAATACGAATTTGAAGAAGTGGAGTATTGGGAAGAACTGTGCCAAATTATGGAATGGAGCAAAACGCACGTCCATAGTACGCTTCATATTTGTTGGGCTTCGCAAGCGGGCTTATATTATCACTACGGCGTGAAAAAATACTATCTTCCCGAAAAAATATTCGGTGTGTTCCCGCACACGGTTGACTACAAGCCCTCCATCCTTTTTCGCGGGTTCGACGATTCCTTTATGGTTCCCCAATCCCGCCACACCACGGTCAAACGGGAAGATATCGAAAAAATCCCTGAATTGAAAATACTCGCATCCTCGCCCCGTACGGGCGTGTACGCCGTATCTAGCAAAAACGGCAGACAAATTTTCATCACGGGTCATTCGGAATATGATGCAGACACCTTGAAAAACGAGTACGTCCGCGACCTTTCGCAGGGCAAGGAGATAAAACCGCCCGAAAATTATTACCCGAACGACGACGCATCTTTGCCGCCCGTCGTTTCGTGGCGAGCGCATGCAAACCTTCTCTTTTCCAATTGGTTAAACTATTTTGTATATCAAAGTACCCCTTACGACGTTAAAAACGTTCAATCCGTATAAGGAGATTATATGCAACGAAAACTTGGAATTAACAGCGGCTGTATACGAAAAGGCGACCCGCTTCAAACGCTGAAAATCGCAAAAGACTGTGGTTTTACCTGCTTCTTTTCCGATTCCTATCAAACAAAAAGCATTTACGCGCAAAAGGAAGAGGCGGAAAGACTCGGCTTGGAATTTGAATTTATCCACGGCCCTTACGATACGTGCAACGATTTCTGGCTTCCAAACGACGATTATTTGGATATATTCGGACGCCTTGTACAGACAATTGATGCCGCCGCAACGGCAGGCGTAAAAGCGGTAATTGTACACGTATCCGCTTCATTTACGCCGCCGTTTATCAACGACCTCGGATTTTCCCGCTATGATAAGCTTGTGGAATACGCCGAGAAAAAGGGCGTTATCCTTGCGTTTGAAAACCTGCGTAAACTTGGAAATCTTGCCGCAATTATGGACAGGTACGAGGGAAACCCGTTTGTCAAAAACTGCTATGACTGCGGGCACGAGCATTGCTTTACCCCGCCCGTACAGTTTATTGAAATATTCAACAAGAACCTCTATTGTACGCATATTCACGACAATTTCGGTCTGCCGAAACCCAGAGGCGAGGGGGATTTCCACCTCCTGCCCTTCGACGGGGATATCGATTATGCGGATATCATACGTCGGTTGGACAAAATCGGCTATACGGGCTGCCTTATGTTGGAGGTATTCGATCACAGACAATACGAAGGAATGAACCCCGAACAATTTATCCACACCGCCTACGAAAGGGCGTTAAAACTCTCGAAACTATAACCTGACAAAAACCCGCCGTTGCAATTTTGCAACGTCGGGTATT
>JAFTPR010000015.1 GCA_017463145.1 Clostridia bacterium | reverse complement strand
GTTTTGTGGTGGAGCGGGGAACGAGAACATCTGAAATTAAACAGGGGTTCGGGCAAGCTTTGTCCGTAGGCGTTGGAGATGTGTACGTAGCGTATTGAGGCAAAGCGCCGCCTTGCGCACAGCGCAAACTCCCCCCCGAGGTTAAAGGACGGCAACTGCCGTCCCTGTTTTGTGGTGGAGCGGGGAACGAGAACATCTGAAATTAAACAGGGGTTCGGGCAAGCTTTGTCCGTAGGCGTTGGAGATGTGTACGTAGCGTATTGAGGCAAAGCGCCGCCTTGCGCATAGCGCAAACTCCTCCGAGATTAAAGGACGACAACTGCCGCTCTTCCCGTAGGGATTTAAATTGAATGTTTTATAAAACTCGACTTTCTTATAAGTCGAGTTTTCTTTTAGCCGCAAAAACTGCTTGATAAATCTTTTTATATATGATATACTAATTATGCCAAACAAATTGAATAAACAGATTTTGGGCAACCTTTCAAGGGATAGTATGCTCTTTTTTGAGGTATACTGCGCTAGATTGAATTTGGTAAAATGCAAATTCCAACCGGTGCAGTATGTAGGATTATTCCGAAATCTGTTTCAATTTGTTTGGCGACAATCGGGGTTTGCGTTTTCGGTGCGTTGACTTCGGTTGGCGCACTTTTTATTTTAAAGGTATATCAACATTATACACTATTTTCTTTTGTAAATGTTAAAATAGGTCAAAAGACTTGATATAATGTAAAAAGTAACCTGTTCTTTGGTATAACAAAAAACAGGCTACTTATCAAGTGCCCTTGCGAATATTTATTGTAGCTGTGTATTACGTCAGCGGGAAGCGGTTTTCTACGTCGAAGCCAAGTCCGTTTTCTTCGGCGTGCTGCCACGAGGCGATAAACTCTAAACATTCGGCGTACGCCGTCTTTTCGCCGTAAGCGAATTGCGTATCGGGCGCGTCCTGCACAGAGGAAAGCTCGGTTAAGTACGTTGTAAGCAGGGAGATCAATTCCGTCAATACGTTGTTTGCGTTTTTCTTATGCATAATGGCAACCTCAATCGTCGTCGGCTATATTTTCGGGGTCGAAAATATCGGTATCGAAGAAGTCCGCCACGCGCATATCAAAGCCGCGGCAAATGTTGAGCACGGTTTCCATCGTTACCGTTTTGGTTTTGCAGTTCAGTACGGTAGACAGGGTGGAAAGGGAAAGCGCGCCACGTTGCGCAAGGTGGTATTGCGTCCAATGGCGCGCTTTCAAAAGCCGTTTCGTGCGTTGAGAAATGAGTTGATTGAATTTCATTTGTGAAGCTCCTTTTGTTTTGTCGATAATGATTGTAAAGAAATTTATTAATCGATTAGTTCGACAAATTGTAAACTGCAAAAAAAACTTAAAAAACAGTAAAAAATCAGCCCGAAACCCTTGTTTATTAAGGGTTTCGGGCTGATGTTCGGTAGGCTGAGCAAGGAAAAGACAGGGCGTGTGCCGCTTGGGAATTTTCTTATCCGTTCGCCGTCATAAATCATTGACTTTCTTTTTTGGATTTGTTATAATTTAGAAAAACAGACGAAGGATAAACTATGTACACGGAAAGCTTGCGAGAGATGTTGAAAATGGCGTATGAGGACGAGCGGTACGATAGGGCGTATATCGACGAAACGGTTGCGCTGTGTGATGCTTTTTATGCTGAGCAAAACGAAAAGTCTAAGATTATGTTTGGCTATCCAACCAATATTGAGCCATTATCGCCGCTTACCGCGTATTTCTTTTTTCGGGACGTGCAAGCGCCGCTTGCCAATAACTGCGGCGACAATTACGAACGCGGCAATTACCGTATGGATTCCAAGGAAATAGAGAAGAAAATCGTTGCGCTGTTTGCAGAGAAGTTTGGCGCAGGCGAAGATTTTTGGGGCTATATCACAAGCGGCGGCTCGGAAAGCAATTTTTGCGGTATCGACAATTCCTTTTTGAAGTATCCAAACGGAATTTTGTATTATTCCCAAGCGGCGCATTACTCCGTGGCAAAGCAAGCGGCGCATTATCGCGCCCAAGTCATTCCCACGCTTGCGACGGCAGAGGATAAGATAGACGGGGCTGTACTTTGTGAAACGGTGCAAGC
Organism: Clostridia bacterium; assembly: GCA_017463145.1. Taxonomy (GTDB): domain Bacteria; phylum Bacillota; class Clostridia; order Christensenellales; family Borkfalkiaceae; genus Scatosoma. The sequence continues at coordinate 27,445 of JAFTPR010000015.1, read as the reverse complement.
CAATTACGAAAAGTCGGGCGCGCCTGCGAATATGGTGTTGACGTTCGGCACGACCCGTTACGGTGAACGGGACGATATTGAGGGGATTGTGGCGTATATGGAAAATCACGGTATTCCTTTCTATTTGCACGTGGATGCGGCTTTGTTTGGCGGGATTCCCAATAATCAAGAGGACGCGCCCCTCATTACGGATATGAAAGGGCAGAAAATAGACTCTACTTGCGTGAGCTTTCATAAGTACCTCGGATTTCCCGAAGTGAAATCCCTGTTTCTTGCGCAGAAAAAACCCGAGGGACGATACATACCGTATATCGGGCATACGGACACGACAACGGCAGGTTCTCGGGCGATTCCGCCGTTTGCGTTGTATAATCACGTAAGGGAACGGCTTACCCTGCAAGCCAAGGATGCATATAAAAAGAATATAACGTATTTTGAAGCACTCCTTAACGAAAAAGGTATTGCGTTTTATCGCGCAGAGCAATCGAATATTTTTGTTGTAGACGACCCTGGCGAAAATATTGACAAGCAGTTTCAATTGGCGTGTTTTCAAAACAGAAACGGGCAAGCAAAAGCGCACGTCATTATTTTTCCGTATCATACCAAAGCTTCTATGCAAGCCTTGGCTGAGGCGTTGCAAGCTGCATTTTAAATTACATACAATAAACGCCGCAGTTCGCAAAAAGCGAACTGCGGCGTTGCCGTTTTTTAGGGGATTATTTTGTGAATGTGATAGAGATATCTCCAAGCGCCGTTTCTACGCGCAATATTTTTTCTCCGCCCGCGGAGGAGTGCAAGTTTGTATTGCCAAGCTCGTATGCGACGGTGATTGTATAATCCGTTTTTGCGCCGTAAATTTTGGCGTTTACGTCACCCGTGTCCGTGTTGAGTGTGATTTTATTTGCTTGCAGAACGGCGTTGGCGCAAAGCATGTCACCATTGTTCGTTTCCGCAAAAATCTCGTTTGCGGTCAGCTGTCCGCTTGCTTTAATATCACCGTTATCCGTTTTTAAGGTAAGTTTGCCTTGCGTGGAGCTTTCCGTTAAGGTAACGTCGCCGTTGTCTGTTTCGACGTGGATATCGCCTGCGCTTTCTGCGCCTTGTACGCTGACGTCGCCGTTGTTCGTTTCGACGTAGAGATTGCCTGCGCTTTCTATGCGTTGTACTTTCACGTCACCGTTGTCTGTTTCCGCGTGCAACGCGCTCGTTTTTCCACCTGCGCCGACGGTAATATCGCCGTTATTCGTAACGAACGTAAGCGTATACGTTCTGTCGGCGGGCAACGTCACCGTCACTTTCGGGGAGGTGAAATTCCACAAAAATGCTTGCGGGAACGTCTGTTCGGCAACGGATAGCGTGGCGTTGCTTTCCGTGAGTGTGACCTTGCTGAGGGGCTTGCCTTTGCGGTTATAGGATACGGGATAGGCAACGGAGAGCGTTTCCCCCTCGAATTTTACGGATACGTCTGCGTTTTCAAAGTCGATAAAAAGGGTTGTGATTCGGTTGTCTGTTTTTTCCTCAAAAGTGTTTTGTTGGATTTTGACGGAGGAAAGTTCGTTGAAATTCCACCCCACAGAACCAAATCCGATACAAAAAAGGATGCTCCCGACCAGAAGAAGACAGGTGGCTATGATGGATAAAATTTTAAATGTCTTTTTCATGGCTTACCTCCTTTTATATATAAAACGCAACGCTTTATACGTGCCGATAGCGGTGTATTTTGTGGCGAGAAAAAAACCGATACAAAGGAATATACCTACGCCGCCGAGCGCAAGCCCTGTTCCGACGTTCGCCAAAGCGAGTGCGCCTCCGCCCGCGAAAAAGGGAGATACAATCGCATAAATCGCTCCCGCAACAGAAAGAATTGCGCCACTAAGCGATACTGCGCCGAACGTGACAATCACGCCGAGCGCAACGCTTGCAAGGGGCAATATCAAAAGTACCGTTATGAAAAATAAGCCGATAACGTACCCCACCGAAACGCCGTAGGGGCGGGGCATGTATGCGTTCACGGTGGGATTTTCTCCGCTCTGCTCGCTATTCTCCGCCAATATTTTATACGCGCACGCTTCGGGCGAACCAAACTCTGCCGTAATCTCCTGTTCGCTCAATCCCGCTTCCGTCTTGTCGCTAAACAGCTCCCGATAGTAGTCCAAAACACTTATCCGTTCTGTTTTCGGCAGAGGTGTTAAAAGTCTTTTTAAACGTTTTTCCCATTCTTTATACGTCATAATATACCTCGTATGATAAACTCACTAATTGTTTGAAATTCTTTCATTCCCTCGATAAACTCCGACAGCTTTCGCTTGCCTACGCCCGTAATACGGAAGTATTTTCGCAGTCTGCCGTTATGCGCAGCCGTGCGCGTCGTCACCGCACCGTTTGCCTCCAATCTGCGTAGGATTGGATAAAGGGTGCTTTCCGATATCTCAATGCAAGGCGCAAGGTCGGAAATGATTTTGTACCCGTACGATTCCTCGCGCTCGATCGCTTTCAGTACGCAAATTTCCAATAAGCCTTTTTTCAGTTGCGCGTCCATTTGTGCTTTATACCTCCTTACGCATAATATTATACAATGCATAGTATTGGTTTGTCAAGCGTTCTGATAAAAAATATTAAAAAAAACGACGTATTTTCTTGCTTATTTTTGTTGGGTGTGATACAATAAAAGGGTAAGGCTCTGTCACAACAAACGGTAGAAATAAAACGGCGGATATACGGCGCAATACTTTGTCAACCTTGCGTTTTTTCGTCGTAACGTACGGCAAGTACGCGCCTCCTCGAAAGCCGCGGTTTCCTTGTCTTGCTTGTATCTACGCCGTTTTACCAACTATGTAAACGAAAAAAACAAGCGCACACTTTGTCAACCGCTTGTTGTGACAGAGCCTAAGGTAAAGATTATTTTACAAGGAGGAAAGAAATTTGGGAGAACTGTTTTCAAATTGGCTGACGCAAGTGCTTGCCACGGTTGGCTGTATTTACGTTTTCGGATTGATCGTGGGTTTTTTGGGTAAGATTTTTTATTCGGGCGCGGGTGGCGCAGGGTATAAGCTTTGTGTGGCGACGGGTTTAATCGGCACGCCGATACACGAACTTGGGCATGCATTCTTCTGCGTTGTATTCGGGCATAAAATTGTGGAGATGAAGCTGTTCCAGCCCAATGACGAGGAGGGGACGCTCGGCTACGTGAATCATTCGTATAACCCCCGCAATATCTATCACCAAATCGGGAATTTCTTTATCGGCGTAGGACCGATTCTGTTTGGGAGCGCAGCGTTGCTTGGGTTGATGTATTTACTGTTGCCCGAAACCTTTTACACCGTTTCCGCAAGTGTATTTAATTGGAACGGTACGTTCGATTCTATTTGGGTTGCGTTTTCCGAACTGTTCAAGAATATTTTTGCGGTGGAGAATTTCTCCTCGTGGAAATTTTGGGTATTCCTCGTATTGTCCTGCTTTATTGCGATACATATGACGCTCAGCCCTCCCGACGTAAAAAATAGCCTCGTGGGCACGCTGTATATTTTGTTGCTGTTGTTGGTGGCAAACGCAATTTTGTATTTTGTTGCGTACGAAACAATGCTCGTACTGACGGAAACGCTTGTGGGTGTTGGGGTTACGATTGCTTGCTTCTTGGCGATTGCCGCGTTGTTTGCTTCTGTTATGGCGATTATCGGTATTGTCCTCAAAATTGTGTTTAGAACGTAATCAAAGTATCTTAGTGGTCTAAATTGTAAAAAAAATTGTTATGCGCCCCAAAAGTTCGTTTGACTTTTGGGGCGCATAGCGGTTTTTGGGGATTTTTGCGCCTTTTGCGGCGGGCGAAACGTATGCCCCGTTATGCATACGTCAAAAATCGACGCTCGGTTTTTGTCGAAACGCCCCGTATGCGTATGCCCGCAACTATCGCAAACCGCATATGACAAAATGTGCGCAAAAAGACGTCCGTTCGGGCTTTTTCGCTTGCAACGGACGATAGGGGATTTCTTATGCGGTTATCCGCATATATGGCGGGCAGGTATGCGTTGAATGAAAAAACACTTGCGGGCAACCGCAAGTGTTTTTGGGCTTTTTTGAGAGTTGGTTTAAATGATTTCCACTTGGCAACAACGCATCACGGCGATAGCCGCTTCGTGGTTTTCTTTCGTCGTGCCGGCGCAAAGGTCGGCGCGCACTTTTACCGTCAACTCGGGGTATAACGCTTTGAGAAGAAGGGCGTTGCTTACCACACAGATATCCGTGCACGTGCCCACAAGCTCCACCTCGTCGTACTTTTCCAGCGCCCAATCCTTGTAACCGAACGTGGGTTTATCGAGGATTTGTCCTCTGACCTGGCGTACCGCCTTTTCTATCGGGGGAACAAGCTCCCAGCCCTCCGTGTTCTTTATGCAATGCGCAACGGGCAGTTTTTTGCCTTCTGCGCTTGTCAAATACCTTTCGTTGTGCGTATCGCGCGTGGCGATTACGTCGCCGTCGAAGGTTTGTATCCGTTCTGCTATTTTGTCGATAATGGCTACGGCGTTTGCATTGGCAAGTGAACCGTACGTAAAATCGTTTTGCATATCGATAACAATCAGCGCCTTCATAACGTTCTCCTTATAATTGTAAACAGTCGAAAAAGCCGCCCGTTTCCAGGTCTTTGAATTCGATTGTTCCGTTTTCGTAGATAAGATACGAGTGGAGCGTATCCTCTTTGGGCAGAGCAACCGAACCGCAATTGACGTAAAACGCGCCGTTTGCAAGCTCTTTTTGGCAAGGCGAGTGGAAATGTCCGTTCAAAAGCACGTCCCCCTTTTTCAAAAGCGGTGGTGTTTCGGCGTTGTATAAATGCCCGTGCGTAGCGAATATCGTGCGCCCATTGTCGTCAAGGAGCGCATAGTCTGCAAGTATCGGAAATTCCAATACCATTTGGTCAACCTCGCTGTCGCAGTTTCCCCGAATACAAGTGATTTTTTCCTTGACGGCGTTGAGCATTGTAAACACCTTTTTGGGGGAATAGTCGTCGGGAAAATCGTTTCTCGGTCCGTGGTAAAGGATATCGCCGAGCAGTAAAAGTTTGTCAGCGCATTCGTTTTCAAACGCTTCCAGCAGTTTTTCGCACCAATACGCCGAGCCGTGTATATCCGAAGCAATTAAAATTCTCATTTTTTGTTCCTTATTCGTAAATCGGTGGTTTTATTTTTTTAAAAAATAAATTTGATAATTGCCATTTCTTCGGGCAACGTTGCGCCGCTGCCCAAGGTGGTTGCGTGTTTTTCCATAAGGGCGGGAAGCTGTTCTTCCTTGAAAGAGGAATAGGGGAACTCCGAATAATTTACCGCTTTGTTTGCAAGCAAATTGATTGCCGTAGAAACAAATTCTCTGCTTTCCGTAATACCTTTTATCGTGACGTTGTTTTTGAGCGCGTATTCAAGGTTGACGTGCAAATTCTTGACCGTCGGCGCGCAGAACGCCACAAATGCATCCCGTTTGACGAGAGGGAAAAGTACGGAAGGTTCGCTTCTGTTGGAGTACGTAAGGTATACCGCGCCGTCGGCGAACTTGCCGCCCGTCACGTCCAATACGTTTTGTTTTAACGTTTCGTCGTTGGGGAACGTATAATAAATACCGCTCTTTTTCGCGCGCGACAGCCGTTCGGCGTTGTTGTCCGCAAGGATAGGCACGGCGCGGTGATAGATGAGAATTTGGCAAAGCACGTTTGCGTACAGACCGCCGCCGAGTACGAGGATATGTTGCCCCACGCTCACTTGCATTTCGTCCACTACCCGTTCCGCAAGCGCGATTGCGTCGATTAAGAACGCCGCCTCGTCCGTAACGGACGGGGGCAGGGGGTACACGTCGTCTACACCTGCAAGGACAAAATCACGGTAAAAGCCGTCCGTTGTTTCGCCTGCGATTTTCAAGCCGTCGGGGGAGAGTTCGTCCTCCGTGACGCCTGAAAGATATACCCGTTCTCCCTTTTTGATGAAAGAGTCTTCGTTTGCTTCCGTCACTTGCCCGATGGCAAACCTGCCGGGAATAAACGGCGCTTTTACTTTGATTGCGCCCGAATATACGGCGACGTCCTCTTCTGTGAGGAGCGCTTTCGTGATTTTGACCTTTACTTTATCCGAACCAAGCTTCAAATCGGGAGAAAGTACGTGTTGTAAGTTGTGAGGGTATGCCAATTGCCAAACTTTCATAATATTATTATATACGTCTGCGGTGTAAATTTGCGCGCGGAAATTGCCGCGCGGTACGCAGACAAGATAAGTATAACGCATTTTCATTAAATTTGCAAGTATTTTTTGCAAATTACGTCAAAAACAGTTGACGGAGATAAAAAAAAGCGTTATAATAAATCAGCATTAAAAATGAAATGGCAAGAAAAACGAATAGCGAGGTGAAAATAAATGAAAGCGGAAATCCATCCCAATTATCACGAAGTAACCGTTACCTGCGCTTGCGGCGCAACCTTTAAAACGGGTACGACGAAGGACTGCGAGGTTCTCAAAGTAGATATTTGCAGCAACTGCCACCCTTTCTTTACGGGCAAACAGAAGTTGGTAGATACCGGCGGACGCGTTGATAAATTCAAGAAAAGATACGGTCTTCAATAAAAAAGCAACGAAGGGCTTTAAGGTATTCTTAAAGTCCTTTCATTCATTTTTACGGGTTTTAAAAGCAGTATGAAAAAAGAAAAGAAAGAACAGCGCACCTCTATCGGCGGGCAAGCCGTTATGGAGGGGGTAATGATGCGCGGCAGGACGGCTATGGCAACCGCCGTGCGCGACCCCGACGGCGTAATTCAAATCGAAACGGAACGGCTTACGCCTCCCGAAAAGCAGAAAAAATTTTTGCGCCTTCCCTTTATTCGTGGGGTGGTAAATTTTGTGCACGCACTTGTGGACGGCAATCGTACGCTGATGCGCAGCGCAGACGTGGCGTTCCCCGACGACGAACAGCCGACGAAGGCAGAAAAATGGCTGGAAGAAAAACACAAGATAGATATCGGCGGTATTTTTAATGCGATCGGGCTTGTGCTCGGTGTGTTGCTTGCCGTGGCGATTTTTATTGCGCTTCCGCAAATGATTACGGGGCTTTTGCCGTTCGATAAAACGAGCGTAGGCTTGGACGGACTTTGGTTCAACCTTTGCGAGGGCGGTATTCGCTTGCTTATCTTTGTCGCGTATATCTCCCTCATTTCTCTCATTCCCTCGTTAAAGCGCGTTTATATGTGCCACGGCGCGGAGCATAAGACCATTACCTGCTTCGAGGGGGGTAAGGAGCTTACCGTCGAGAACGTGAGAAAATGCTCCCGTGTGCACGACAGGTGCGGTACGACCTTTCTCTTTATCGTAATGATTGTGAGTATTTTGGTGTTCTCACTTGCCAATTTGTTGGTGGGCAGGTGGGTGTATACGTCGAACGATAAGCTCAACGGATTTATCCGTATCGTATTCAAACTGTTGCTTCTCCCCGTGGTGGCGGGCGTTTCGTATGAAATTTTGCGATTGCTTGCCAAAACGAAAAGTAAATTTTTCTATATTTTCAAACTCCCCGGCTTGTTGTTGCAACGTTTGACCACGCGTGAGCCGGAGGACGGCATGATTGAGTGCTCAATCGCGGCGTTTACAACAGTATTGCAAATGGACAAAGACCCCACTATTCCCGAACGCTCGTTTGCTACCTCGGGCAAGCTCAGTCAGCTTCTTGGTGCTACGAAAAAACGCTTTGCGGCAAACGGTATCGACGAAGAGGACGCGGAGTGGATATTTTCCATTTCCCTCGGTATTCCGAAAAGTGCAATACACGAAGAACGGCTGATTAAGGCGAAGCAAACGAAAGAAATATTCAAGATTGTAGATGAACGCTTGACCGGCAGACCGCTTTGGTATATTATCGGCGATACGAGCTTTTGCGGCTATACAATCAAGGTGGACGAACGTGTGTTAATTCCCCGTCCCGAAACGGAAGAGCTGGCTATGATGGCGGTAAAATCGTTGGAGGACGGACAAAGTGTACTCGACCTTTGCACGGGTAGCGGCGCGATAGCCGTTGCACTCAAAAAGGAAACGGAAAACCGCGGCTTGAACGTGAAAGTGACGGCGGTCGATATCAGCGCAGACGCGTTGGCGCTCGCCAAAGAGAATGCGGAAGCGAACGGCGCGGAAATCACGTTTGTACAATCCGATTTATTTACGCGGCTTCGCGGGCGTTTCGACGTAATCGTTTCTAACCCGCCCTATATCCCGTCGGCAACCATTTCCACCCTCCAAAGAGAGGTGAAGGATTTTGAGCCTATGCTTGCGCTGGACGGCGGCGAGGACGGGCTTGATATTTACAGGCGGATAGCCGAACAGGCTTCTCGGTATCTCAACCGTGACGGTATGCTCATTATGGAAGTGGGCGAGGGTGAAGCGGAGGCGGTGGCAAAGCTGTTTAAGGGCAGCGCGTACACAATGATCGTCAAGGATTTTAACAACGTCGATCGGTACGTTAAAATTATGATGTGAGGAAATTATGCTGAAAAAAGCGGGCGCGATCTACGATCGCTATCAATACCTTTCCGAAAAGCTTGCGCAAACGGAAACGCTCGAAGATATGGATACGTGGCGTAAATTTTCCAAGGAACAGGCGGATATTGCGGACGTAGCGGAAAAATACGCCGAATATACGGCTGTGGAGCGGGATATGCGTATGGCGTTTGAAACGGCGGAAGCGGAAACGGATGCTGAAATGAAAAAGCTGTTCAACGACGAGGCGTACGCCTGTAAGGACAGGCTGAGCGAAATCGTGAACGAATTGAAAATTCTGTTGCTCCCCAAGGACAAGAACGACGAGAAAAGCTGTATCTTGGAAGTGCGCGCGGGTACGGGAGGCGAGGAAGCGGCGCTGTTTGCGGGCGAGCTTTGCCGTATGTATTTGAACTATTGCGCGGCGCACCGTTTAAAGGTGGAGGAAATCGAAATCAGCGCAACGGAGCTTGGCGGCGTGAAAGAGGCGGTGTACGGCGTGTCGGGCGGCGGCGCGTATAAGCTGTTGAAGTACGAAAGCGGCGTTCATCGCGTTCAACGCGTACCTGCTACCGAAACACAAGGGCGTATTCATACCTCGGCGGCGACGGTGGCGGTATTGCCCGAGGCAGAAGAAGTGGACGTGGAAATCAACGAAAAGGATATCCGTATCGATATATTCCATTCGGGCGGCGCAGGCGGTCAAAACGTCAATAAGGTCGCTTCGGCGGTTCGGATTACGCATTTCCCTACGGGGATCGTCGTCACCTGTCAGGACGAGCGTTCCCAGCTCAAAAACAAGGAACGGGCGTTTAAAGTGTTGCGTTCGCGCGTGTACGATTTTTATAACGGGCAAAACGCCAAAGCGCGGGAAGAAAACCGAAGAAGTATGGTGGGCACGGGGGATAGAAGCGAACGTATCCGTACCTACAATTTCCCGCAAAGCCGCGTGACGGATCACCGTATCGGGCTGAGTCAATACAACCTCGACGCCTTTATCGCAGGGGATATCGATTCCATGGTGGAAGCGCTTGCCATTGCGGACAGAGAGGCAATGCTCGCCTCGCAAGAATAAGAAAAAAACAACTTGCAAAAAGTTTTTTGTTAGGCGTTGCGCTTGATAGTATCATGCACTAAGCGCAGTAACAGGCAAGCCCCGTTGTAATCAACGGGGCTTGCCTGTTTTGGTCGGCGGTATATCGGCGCTATGCAAAAAACTTTGCATAGTGCTGTTTTTACATTAAGCCTCTTTTACGAGCCTGTCTTTTTGCGTATAGCTTGTTGTTTCGTGGCTTTCTCGACGTTTGTTTACGAAATACAATACCAAATCCACGCTGACGAACAGTAGATTGACGATATACAGCGCGAGTACGTAGTTGACGTTGCCGCCAACGATCTTGCCCGCGATCCCCGCAATATAGCCGAGAATAATGGCGAGCGTGAACGCAACGCTTTTTCCCTTGGTGGAGCGGGAAGTTGCGCTCTTGTAGACGGATATGGGCCAAGAAATGCCGAAGCAAACGAGCATCAGGCTTTCGCATACGGTTACAAACATAATTTTTTCTCCTTTTTTCTATCTTTTGATACTATTATACACTTGACAATCGGAAATGTAAAATATATAATTATTATAAAATTGATAACTGTACGTTATGAATAAAGGAGGGGCTATGGACTTAACGAAGCTACGCTATTTTTACGTGGTTGCAAAGCACGAGCACGTAACGCGCGCCGCCGAGGAAATCCACATTGCGCAGCCTGCGCTTACGAAAACGATCAAACAGTTGGAAGAGGAGCTGGAAACGCCTCTTTTTTTCAAGCAAGGCAGAAATATCCGTTTGACGGGCTTTGGGAAATACCTGCGCGATAAGCTGGCGGGCGTATTTGCGCAACTCGACGCTATTCCGCAGGAACTGAAAACGCTCAAAGCGGAGCGGGAACGGGAGGTAAAGATAAACGTTTTATCCGCGACGACGGTCGTGACGGACGCTGTTGTGGCGTACAAAAAGAAACATTCCGAAGCGGTGTTCGGGTTGATACGGAACGAAACGGAAACGGATTGCGATATTTCCGTTTCCACCGAGGGGGTAGACCAAAACGTTCTCCCCGCCTTTTCGCGTAGGTGCATTATGGAAGAAAAGGTCTATCTTGCCGTACCGAAAAGCTCCGCCTATGCAGGGCGGGAGAGTATAGCCTTGAAAGAATGTAAGGACGAGGGATTTGTCCATCTGGCGGGTTCTCGGCTGTTCCGCAACGTATGCGATAGGTTTTGCGCGTATGCGGGATTCAAACCGAAAATTTCCTTTGAATCGGACTCGTTATCGGCGGTAAAAAATATTATCGGCGCAGGCGCGGGCGTGGGCTTTTGGCCCGAATATACGTGGGGTAAGGTTTCGGGGGAGATTCGTCTGTTGCCGATTACCGATCCTGTTTGTTCGCGAGAATTGATTGTAGGACTGCACGAAACGGCGACCCCGAGCGATACCGCGCTTGATTTTTACGACTTTTTGCTCAAATTCCTGCAAAAGTGCCGAAAGCGGGGAAGCATATAGGAATTTTGGTAAAAACGATACGTTTTTTATTGATTTTTTTTCGGTTGTTTGGTATACTTATAGGCGAACTTAAAAACGAACAGGTGTATTATGGCAAACGGTGAATTTACCGATAAAGTGAAAATTTTAATCAAGGCGGGCGACGGCGGCGACGGAATGAATTCGTTCAAGGCGTTTAAGGGTAAACCTGCATGCGGCCCTGACGGCGGTGACGGCGGCAAGGGCGGCGACGTGTATTTCGTGGGCGATAAGGATATGAACGATTTGTGTTCGTTTCGCTTTATCTCCCGCTATTTTGCCGAAAACGGCGAGGTGGGCGGCACGAACCGTTGCTTTGGTAAAAGCGGCAAAAATATGTATATCAAAGTGCCGCTCGGTACGCTTGTCAGGGACGAGGAAACGGGCAGACTTATTTGCGACGTGTTCGAGGACGGACAGGAAGTGCTTGTGGCAAGAGGGGGCAACGGCGGAAAAGGCAACGTACGCTTTACCACCGCGCGTCGGCATGCGCCCAACTTTGCGCAAAAGGGCGAAAAAGTAAAACAGCATTACGTAATCCTTGAATTGAAAGTGATTGCGGACGTGGGCTTTGTCGGCTTCCCCAACGTGGGCAAAAGTACGTTGCTTTCCAAAATTTCTTCTGCAAGACCCAAGATTGCAAACTATCATTTCACCACGCTTTCGCCCAATCTCGGCGTTGTGCGCTACTACGAAAAATCGTTCGTGGCGGCGGATATTCCCGGGCTTATCGAGGGCGCGGCGCAGGGCGCGGGGCTTGGGCACGATTTCTTGCGGCATATCGAGCGTACGCGTATGCTCTGCCACGTGGTGGATATTTCCGGTTGCGAGGGCAGAGATCCTATTGAGGACTTCAAGAAGATAAACGCCGAGCTGAAAGAATACAGCGAAGTGCTTGCGGGCGTGCCGCAAATCGTCGTATGCAACAAGATTGATATTTTCGGCGCGGACGAGAATTATAAGGCGTTCAAAAAGAAGTACGGCAGAAAATACAAGATTTTCCCGATTACGGCATTGACGGGCGAGGGAACGAAAGAACTTATCGAAGGGATTTTTGCCGTGTTGGAAACGCTTCCGCCCGTAGAACCCGTTCTGCCCGAAGAAGAATTCGAGTACAAGGCGAACGACGATCTTTCCTTTGAGATTTTCAAGGATGAGCAGGGCGTGTACGTGGTCGTTGGCGGTTTGATTGATATGCTTTGCCGCAACGTCGTATTGAATAACCCCGATTCTATGCAGTATTTCCAAAAGGTTTTACGCCTGCGCGGCGTCATCAAAGAATTGTCCAAGATGGGCTGCCAAGAGGGGGATACGGTGTCTATCGGCGACGTCGAATTCGATTTTATACCGTAAGTTGGGCAAAATTCGTCACTCAAATCGGGTTCGGATTATTTTGACCAACTTAAATAAAGAATTGAATTGTGCTTTCCTTACATTGTAAAAACAGGAGGTTCATATGAACATTGTAACGAGTGAAAACATTACGAGTAAACAAAGAAGCAAACTCAAATCGATTGCGGCGAATCTTTCGCCGATTACACAGATTGGCAAGGGCGGCATTACGGATAATTTGTTGAAAACGCTGTCCGACGCGCTCGACGCGCACGAAATAATTAAGGTAAACATTCTCGAAACGGCGGATGACGACGCACGCAATCTTGCGGAGAACGTTGCCGAGTTGCTTGAAGCCGTTCCCGTTGCCGTAATCGGGCGTAAGGCGATTTTTTACCGCTATTCCCGTCGGGATAAGTTTGCGCACCTTGAATTTTGAGGAAAAGTGTTTAAACTGCTAAAAAACGATTTATAAATAAAGAGTAACGATAAAAAAGGAACGTTGGAGAAATGGAAAACGAAGAATTGAAAGAAACCGCAGAAGCGGAACAAAAAGAAGAAAAACCCGCAAAGAAAAAGTGTGTAAATAAAAAGGCGCAGGAAGAAATAGACAACGCGGTTGCGGAAGCGGAGGAGAGCAAACGCAAATGGTACGCCGTCACCGCTGAGTACGAAAACTACCGCCGTCGTACGCAAAATCAAGCGGCGCAACGCTATCAAGACGGGAGAAACGACGTGATTGCCAGCCTGTTCCCGATTGGGGACAACCTTGAACGCGCGCTCGCCGCGTGCTCGGACGAGAATACCAAGCAGGGCTTGGAAATGGTGCTCGGTTCGTTTAAAAAGGTGCTTGAAAGCGAGGGCGTAGAGGAAATTGACCCGACGGGTCAACCGTTCGACGCCACGTATTCCGAAGCGATTATGGCAGCGCCCGCCGCGGAGGGCGAGGAAAGCGGTATCGTCAAGCAGGTATACGTAAAGGGCTACAAAAAGGGCGAAAAAGTCTTGCGGTATGCGCAAGTGATTGTCACTCAATAAAACAAAGCGAGAAAAAACCCGTTCGGTGCATTGCCGAACGGGTGATTTTTATACGTTGGTTACGGTCTTAAACCGCTGCCGCCTTGAAGCGTAATTGTTTCGCCTGTAACGTAGGAAGCCATATCCGAGCAAAGGAATACGCACATACCGCCGATATCTTCCTCGGGGTCGGCAAATCTGCCCATAGGCACGCCCTTGATCGTCTGCTCATAGCGTTCGGGATATTCTTCCTTGAATTTCTTTAAACCCTCCGTCATGGCAAGGGGGCAAATGACGTTTACGCGTACGCCGTAAGGCGCCCATTCCGTAGCCGCTACACGGGAAAGCCCGCGGATACCCTCTTTTGCCGCCGCGTAAGACGATTGCGCAATACGCCCGAATAAACCTGCGCCCGAAGCGAAGTTGATTACGCAGCCCTTTGTTTCTTTGAGGTGGGGGAATGCTTTCTGCATATAGAAGAAACTTGCGTAAATGCCCGAATAGATGGCAAGATCGAGATCCTCTTTCGTGTGATCGATCAGCATTTTGCCCGAAGCGGAAGCTTGCGCGTTGTTAATTACCGCGTCAATGCGGCCGAAACGTTCTACCGTCTTGTCGATAACGTTTTGAATGGCTTGCTCGTCCGCGCCGTCTGCCGTCACCGTAAGCACTTCGCATTTATATTCGTTTTCCAGCTTTTCTTTCGCTGCAAGCAACGTGCTTTCCGTTCTGCCCGTGATAACGAGCTTTGCGCCCGCTTTTGCAAACGCCGTCGAAAGCCCGAAACCGATACCTCTGCCGCCGCCTGTGATGATAACTACTTTTCCGTTTAACGTAATCATAATACTATACCTGCCTTTTTAAATAAATTTTTATTGAAATTCAATCCTATCATATAGCAAATATTTCCTTTTGTCAAGGTTTTGAAAGGGGAATTTGGAAATTTTTTGTTTGGGGCGTTGAAAAATTTTAAAAAAGATGTTTAAGGCGTTTTGGGTTTGGTTACATATAAATTGTAAAGAAATTCGGCGGCGGAAAGCCGCGTTAAACAAAAGGAGTGTAAACAATTATGGCAGGTAAAGTTATCGGTATCGACCTTGGTACGACAAATTCGTGCGTAGCGGTTATGGAAGGCGGCGAACCCGTCGTTATTGCAAACGCAGAGGGTTCGAGAACGACGCCCTCCGTCGTATCTTTCCAAAAGGACGGCTCTCGTGTGGTAGGGCAGGCTGCAAAACGTCAAGCCGTTGCCAACCCCGACAAGACGGTTATTTCCATTAAACGTCATATGGGCTCGGATTATAAAGTAAAAATCGACGACAAGGATTATTCGCCCCAAGAAATTTCGGCAATGACCCTTGCGAAATTGAAAGCGGACGCGGAAGCGTACCTTGGGCAAAAAGTAACCGAAGCGGTTATCACGTGCCCTGCGTACTTCTCCGATTCCCAACGTCAGGCAACCAAAGACGCAGGTAAAATTGCGGGCTTGAACGTGCTTCGTATCATCAACGAGCCTACGGCGGCGGCGCTTGCGTACGGGCTTGATAAAGACAAGGGTGGCAAGGTAATGATTTACGACCTTGGCGGCGGTACGTTCGACGTTTCTATTCTCGAAATTTCCGACGGCGTGTTCGAGGTACTTGCAACCAACGGTGACACGAAGCTCGGCGGCGACGATTGGGATAACAAAATTATCGAATACCTTGTAGACGAATTCAAGAAAGACAAGGGTATCGACCTTTCCAAGGATAAAATGGCTATGCAACGTTTGAAAGAGGCGGCGGAGAAAGCGAAAATCGAGCTTTCGGGTATGTCCTCCACCAACGTCAACTTGCCCTTTATCTCTATGAGCGCGGACGGCCCTCAACATTTGGACGTGACGCTCACCAAGCAAAAATTCGAGGCAATGACGGCAGATCTTCTCAACCGTACGGTAGGGCCTATGAAGTCGGCTATGCGCGACGCGGGTCTTTCCTATAACGATATTGACAAGGTTATCCTCGTCGGTGGTTCGACGCGTATGCCCGCAGTCGTTGCGAAAGTTAAGGAAGTTACGGGCAAAGAGCCGTTCAAGGGCATCAACCCCGACGAATGTGTTGCAATCGGCGCGGCGGTGCAAGGCGGCGTTTTGACGGGCGAAGTGAAAGACGTATTGCTTCTTGACGTAACCCCGCTTTCCCTCGGTATTGAAACGCTCGGTGGCGTATTCACGAGAATTATCGACCGCAACACGACCATTCCCGTTAAGAAGAGCCAAATCTTCTCGACGGCGGCAGACAATCAAACGAGCGTGGATATCCACGTATTGCAGGGCGAACGCGAATTCTGCAAGGACAACAAGACTCTTGGCAACTTTATGCTCACGGGTATTGCTCCCGCTCCCCGCGGTATACCGCAAATCGAGGTTACGTTCGATATCGACGCAAACGGTATCGTACACGTAACGGCGCAGGATAAGGGTACGGGTAAATCGACGGATATTACGATTACTTCCTCGACAAATCTTTCGGAAGAAGAGATTGACAAGGCTGTAAAGGAAGCGGAACAGTTTGCGGAAGAGGACAAGAAGAGAAAGGAAAAGGTCGAAAACAAAAACAAGCTCGACGGAATGATCTTCTCGGTAGAGCAGACGGTTAAGGAAGCGGGTGACAAGCTCGACGAAAACGACAAGGCGACCTTGCAAGCGGCAATCGACGCGGCGAAGAAAGAACTTGAAAGCGAGGACGACGATCGGATTAAAGCTGCTTACGACAAGCTTATGCAGGACGTGCAGCCCGTGTTTGCGAAGCTGTATCAAGCAAACGGCGGCGCAGGCGCTGATCCCAACGCAGGCGCAACCGACGGGGATACGGAATTCCATCAATAAGCATTTCGGCGAAAAATCGGGCTTGGCGAAAGTCAAGCCCGAATTACGCTGTTTATAAGCTTTTTATAAGGTAACGAATTATGGCGGATAAAAAGAATTATTACGAAATACTCGGCGTCGATAAAAAGGCGACGGCAGACGAGATTAAGTCGGCTTACAGAAAGCTGGCAATGAAATATCACCCCGATAGAAATCAGGGCAACGCCGAGGCGGCGGAGAAGTTCAAAGAAATCAACGAGGCGCACGAAACGCTTTCCGATCAACAAAAACGCGCCGCATACGATTACGAGCTGGAACATCCCGGTATGGGCGGTTTTGGCGGCGGCTTCGGTGGCGGCGGTTTTGGCGGTTTCGAGGATCTTGGGGATATATTCAGCAATATTTTCGGCGGCGGTTTTGGCGGTGGCGGCGCAAGAACGCAACGCACGGAAGTCGGCGAGGATATTCAACGGGAAATGACCCTCTCGTTTATGGATGCGGTAAAGGGCTGTAAAAAGACGTTCTCGTATATGCGGAACGAGCCTTGCGCTTCTTGCCGTGGTACGGGTGCAAAGAACGGTACGGAATACGAAACCTGCGGCAAGTGTAAGGGTAGCGGCGTTATTCAACAGGTTCAAAACACTATGTTTGGGCGTACAATCCGTCAAAGCGTTTGTCCCGATTGCGGCGGTACGGGTAAATCCATTAAAGAAAAATGTCCCGAATGTAAAGGGAAGGGCGCGCAACGCAAGGAAACGACGGTCACGCTCGATATTCCCGCAGGTGTGGATAACAACAGCTATATGACGAAAAAAGGCTACGGGCAAGCTGCGCCGAGAGGCGGTATTCCCGGCAATTTAATCGTCGTGTTCCGTGTAGAACCGCACAAAATATTCAAGCGCGAGGGTTTTAATCTCATTATTGATTTGCCAATTTCCTATAAGACGGCGGTGCTCGGCGGCACGGTGAAAGTTCCGTCCGTGGACGATACGTTTGAGTTTACCGTTCCCGAGGGAACGCAAAACGGGCAGGTGTTCACCATGCGCGGCAAGGGTATACGCTCGGCGCGCGGCGGTACGGGCAATCTACTTATCCGTGTGCTTGTCGAAATTCCGACGAGGCTTTCCCGTGAGCAAAAACGTTCGCTGGAAAAATTCGACGAGCAGTTGGAGTTGAAGCAACAGGAAAGAATGAAACGCTATTCGGACAACGTTGAGGCGCTTTACGGCGACAAACCGTATCAAAAATAAACAAATTTCCCCTTTCCGAGGCAGCTCAGTAAGGGGATTTTTATTAGTTTTTCAATCGGTAAAACGAATAAAAAAGGCAATTTTATCAATTTTTTTGATTATTTTCAAAGAATTTTAGAAAAACGGTGTATTTGCGGTTGCTTTATTTAGAAAAATTTTGTACAATAATAGCCGAGAAAAAAGAACGGAGAATGTATACGTATGAAAAATAGAATTGCGCAGAGAATGACGACCCTTTCGCCTTCGTTGACTTTGGCGATATCGGCAAAAGCAAAGGCAATGAAAGCGGCGGGGGAAAACGTCGTATCGTTTGGTGTAGGCGAACCCGATTTTAACACGCCCGAGCATATCATAACGGCGGCGAAAAATGCGTTGGATAACGGACACACGAAATATACGCCCTCGTCGGGTTTGTTGCCCTTGCGGAAAGCGATTTGCGAGAAGTTTCAAAGGGATAACAATCTTTCCTACGAACCGTCGCAAATTATCGTTTCCAACGGCGCAAAACACTCCATTTTCAACGCCTGCTATGCGGTGTTGGAGGAGGGGGACGAGGTAATTATTCCCGCGCCCTATTGGTTGACGTACCCCGAAGTAGTTAAAGTTTGCGGGGCAACGCCTGTGTATTTGGAATGTAAAAGGAAAACAAATTCAAATTTACTGCCAAGGAGTTGAAATCGGCGATTACGCCCAAGACAAAAATGCTCATTTTCAATTCCCCGTCCAACCCGACGGGCGCGGTGTATAACGAGGCGGAAGTCCGTGAAATTGCCAAGGTATGCGAAGAAGCGGAGATTTTTGTGCTTGCGGACGAGATTTATGAAAAGCTTTGCTATAACGGCGTAAAACCGTTTTCTATTGCGGCTTGCAGCGAGAAGATGAAGGACTTGACGATTACCGTCAACGGCGTTTCCAAGACGTATGCCATGACGGGTTGGCGCGTGGGGTATCTTGCTGCGCCCAAGGATATCGCTAAGGCGATAGACTCTTTCCAAAGCCACGCAACAAGCAATGCTTGCTCCGTTTCGCAGTATGCAACAATCGAGGCGCTTGCCTCCTCCGACGAGGAAATTGGCGCAATGGTAAACGTGTTTGCGGCGCGTAGGGAAAAGCTGTTGGGGCTGATTGCGGAAATAGACGGCGTGGAGGCTGTCGAACCGGACGGCGCATTTTACGTGATGCTCGTTGTGGGCGGGCTGTACGGTAAGAGCTGTAACGGCAAAAAGATTATGAATTCTATCGACTTTGCCGACGCGCTTTTGGATACGGAAAAGGTGGCTACCGTCCCCGGCGTATCATTCGGCGCGGACGATTGTGTACGCCTTTCGTACGCACTCGGCGAAGCGGATTTGGAAGAAGGTTTAAAACGTATCAAACGCTTTGTGGGTACGTTAGAATAAAAAAAAGACAGGGGCGCGACCGTGTAGGTTGCGCCCCTGTGGTTTAATGACATTCCACACTACCGTCATTGCGCGTTTTCCTCGATAAAACGGGTGCAGGCAAGGGGAAGATAGCGATTTTTCTTATAGTACAAATAGATATTTCTTTTGGAGAACAGGTCGTTTATCGTGTAATAATACACGTCAGGCGAGGGATCTATCCGTTTGACGAGGGTATCGCCGACAAAGGCAATGCCTATGCCCGTACAGGCAAGATTGTACGCGGTGACCTGTTGGTCGAGCTGGAATAAAACGTTGGGCGTAACTCCGTACTTTTTGAGAAGTCTTTCCGCGCGTTTGCCTGTGTCGTTTTCACGGCGCAAAAGAATGAACGGTTGGTTGTCGAGCTTGGCAAGCGTAATTCCCTTGCTTTGTAAATGCTTGTCCGCTTTGATTTGCTCGGCGGTAAGTCGTTCTGCTTGAAACTTTTCGTTGATGGCAAGCTTCTTTGGAACGGCAAGAATCAATCGTTCGGACGTAACGACGCGCGCCGTAACGCTTTCCTCCTCCAAAATGGCGTTGTCCATAATGATATCGAGGCTGTTTTCTCCAAGCTTTGTAATCAGGTTTTTGGTGCTGTCCTCGAAAATTTCAAATTCTATGCCCGTATATTTTTTTTTGAACGAAGAGATCATTTCGGGCAAGATAAAAGAGGAAAAAAAGCTGCTGCCGCCGATACGGATTTTTCCCGTGAGCAGTTTGCCGTGGTCGGAAACGTATTTTTCAAAATCTCGTTCGATTTCCGTTATCTGCATAGCCGCCTTTACGTATTCCTTGCCCGCTTCGGTAAGCGTTACGGGGGATACCGAACGGTCGAACAGCGGTGCGCCCGTTTTTTCTTCCAATCGCTTGATTGTTGCCGAGAGTGAGGGTTGGGAAACGAACAGTTTTTCCGCCGCTTTGGTAAATCCGCCTGTTTCGTATATTGTCAATACGTATTCCTTTTGTCTAAACATTATTTCCACCTATAACTTAAAAGTTATGATAATTATGTTTTAATATGTATTTGATTATATCATAAATTTGTGGTATAATCAAGTAAAAATAAGTCTAACAAGAGGAAAAATATGAAAGAATACAGAATTGAACACGATTCTATCGGCGAAAAAGAAGTGCCTGCGGATGCTTATTATGGCGTACAGACGTTGCGGGCGTACGAAAATTTTAAAATCAGCGGCAAAAAGGTACACCCCGAATTTGTAAAAGCGATAGCGGAAGTGAAAAAAGCGGCGGCGATTACGAACGGCGAGGCAGGCGTGATCGAGAAAAACGTAGCCGAGGCGATGGCAAAGGCTTGCGACGAGATTCTTGCGGGGAAATTAAAGAGTGCGTTTATCGTAGATGCGATACAGGGCGGCGCAGGGACGTCGTTGAATATGAATGCCAACGAGGTGGTTGCAAACCGCGCCATAGAACTGCTCGGCGGGGAAAAGGGCGATTATTCGATTGTCCACCCTAACGACCACGCGAACTGCGGGCAATCGACAAACGACGTATTCCCCAGCGCGGGAAAGATTGCTGTAATCAGAATGATTAAAAAGGCGATTACGGCGTTGACGGGCTTGCGGGATGCGCTTGTGGATAAAGCAAAAGAGTTTAATGACGTTATCAAAATGGGTAGGACGGAAATGCAAGATGCCGTACCCATTAGTTTTGGGCAGAGCTTCCATGCCTACGCTTCGGCGTTTACGCGGGATATACGGCGTTTTAACGAAGCGATAAAAGAGCTTTCCTCGCTCAATATGGGCGGTACGGCAATCGGGACGGGCATTACCGCCGACAAGTATTATATCGAACGGATTGTTCCCAATCTTTGCGCTGTGACGGGGTTGCCGCTCACGCAAGCGGAGGATTTGGTGGACGCTACGCAAAACCTTGACGGGTTTGTTTACGTTTCGGGGATTATCAAATCTTGCGCAACCACGCTTTCCAAAGTGGCAAACGATTTGCGTTTAATGTCTTCCGGGCCGAGAGTGGGCTTTGCGGAAATCAATCTTCCGCCCAAGCAGAACGGCTCGTCCATTATGCCGGGGAAAATCAATCCCGTCATTCCCGAGGTGGTCAATCAAATTGCATTCAATATTATCGGCAACGATACGACGGTGACACTTGCCGCCGAGGCGGGACAGCTCGAACTGAACGCTTTCGAGCCGATTATATTCTATTGTTTGTTTGAATCGTTGGAAACGCTTACAAACGGATTGAACGCCTTTAAAAAGGATTGTATAGAGGGTATTACCGTCAACGTTGACAACTGCGAATACGAGGTGGAAAAGAGTATCGGTATCGTCACCGCGCTGTGTCCGTATATCGGGTATACGAAAGCTTCGCAGCTTGCCAAAAAAGCGTTGAAGGAAAAGAAGAATATTCGGGAAGTTTTGATTGAGGAAAATATCGTAGAAAAAGCGCAAATCGATAAAATGCTCGACCCGTATAAAATGATTTAAACCCATTGGGTACATACGAAAATGCTGTAAGGCGTAGCGAGAAAACTCTTTCGCTACGCCTAAAAAACGCCTTTTTTCTTTTTTTTGCAAAAAAAATGAAAAAAAAGTTGTTTTTTTCAAAAAAATTTCGTTGTAGGTCTTGAAATTGTGAGAAAAATATGGTAAAATAGTATAAACCCAAAGTGGCTTTGGGTTGTACGACTAAATTCCGGGAGGATTTGAAATTATGATTAAAGTTATTTACGGCGCAAAAGGTACGGGCAAGACCAAGATGATGATTGACGCGGCGAATGCGCAGGTCGAGAAGGCAAAGGGACATCTGATCTTTATCACGGACAGTAAGCGCGGTATGTACGATTTGGAACGCGAGGTGCGTTTTATCGATACGAGCGAATACGATATTGCGGGCGAAGCGGCGCTTTGCGGATTTATAAAGGGCGTTATCGCGGGCAATCACGATAACGAGTATGTGTACATTGACGGCGTAGTCCGTATCGCAGGTAAACCCGTAGGTGAGCTTGCAAGTTTCTTCTATATGCTCGATAAAGTGGCAAAGAACAACAGTATGATAATTACCGTTTCCGTTTCTGCAACGAAAGAGGAACTGCCCGATTTCGTGACGAAGTATCTTGACTAATTCAGTACAGACGAACGGTGTTTTTGTGAGTGGAAGCGCCGAACGGTCTTTTCCGTTCGGCGTTTTTTGATAAAGGGGGAAAAGGTACGGCGGGCGTAGGTCTGTCGGTTTAACGCATTAAAAAGGTAGGTGAAAACAATGTATTTTATCAGTACGAGAGGCGGCGAAAAGGTTACGGGCGCAGAAGCGATTGTAAAAGGCTTGGCGGAAAACGGGGGCTTGTACGTGCCCGAAAAATTCCCTAAGATATCCCAAGAAGAAATACAGGCAATGGCGGAGATGGAATATCCCGACCGCGCCGCGTTTGTGCTTGGAAAATATCTTGCGGACGAGCTGGGGACGGAATATCTCCAAGAAAGCTGTAAAAAAGCATACGCCACCTTTACGGGAACAGACCCTGCTCCGCTTGTAAAAATTGACGGGAATTTGTTCATTCTCGAATTGTTCCACGGACCTACCTGCGCCTTTAAGGATATGGCGCTTACCGTGCTTCCGTATCTGCTTAAAAAGAGCGCGGAGCTGACGGGCGTTAAGGAAGATATTATGATTTTGACTGCAACGAGCGGCGATACGGGCAAAGCGGCTTTGGAAGGCTTCCGCGACGTAAAGGGTACGAAGGTGGCGGTATTTTATCCCGACGAGGGCGTAGCAAAAATGCAGCGCCTGCAAATGAGTATTCAAGACGGCGAAAACGTATTCGTTTCCGCTGTGCGCGGGAATTTTGACGATTGTCAAAGGGCAGTCAAAAATATGTTCGCATCCGAAGAACTTTGCGCAAAGCTCAAAGAAAAAGGCGTGCGGCTTTCCAGCGCAAACTCTATCAATTTTGGACGGTTAGCGCCACAGATTGCGTATTATTTTTCTGCGTATATAGACCTTGTTACTTCGGGACAAATCGAATACGGCGACAAGATTGATTTCGTTGTGCCGACGGGGAATTTTGGGGATATTCTTGCAGGTTGGTACGCAAAGCAAATGGGGCTGCCTGTCAGAAAACTCGTTTGCGCATCCAACAGAAACAAGGTGCTTGCCGACTTCTTCAAAAAAGGTGTGTACGACGTAAAACGCGCGTTCCACCGCACTATGTCCCCGTCGATGGATATTCTCGTTTCTTCCAATCTTGAACGCTTGGTTTTCGAGGTTAGCGGTCGGAATGCTAAGCTCACCGCCGAACGTATGCAATCTTTGCAAACGCAAAAGGAATATTTTGTAACGGAAAAGGAACAAGCTGTTTTAAACGAGGAGTTCTTTGCGGGCTTTGCAAGCGAGGACGATACGGTGGAGGCAATGTACGAGATATTCGACGAATACGGATACGCAATGGATACGCATACGGGCGTTGCGCTTGCGGTGTATGAGAAATATAAAGAAGTCTTGAACAAAGACAGAGAAGAGGGGGACGAGGATAAAACGCCCGTTGTCGTGCTGTCGACGGCGAACCCCTATAAGTTCCCGCAAGACGTGTTGTACGCGCTTTCGGGGAACGACGTCAAGGACAGCTTTAAGGGGATTAAGCGATTGAATTTGTTGACGGCAATGAAGCCGCCTAAATGTCTTATCGATCTCCGTTATCGTCCGCTCCGTTTCAAAGGCGTTGTGGATAACGACTTTGCAAAAATGTCCGCGGAAATTTTGAGCTTTGCAGGCGGGAAAATTATTCCCGTGCCCGACGCAAAAAAGTAAGCGGGTAAATGTTCGTTGCGTGAAAAGTTTCGTGTATTCCCGTGAAATGCAGGTTTTGCGTTTGCCTTTTTTAGACGGGTATGCTATAATGACGGAGAGGGAAAAGGAATGTTCGGTTACGTTCGTACGGATACGCCGTATTTATTTATAAAAGACGATACGCTGTATCGCGCAATGTATTGCGGTGTATGTAAGGGTATCGCGCAGGTTTGCGGTCATGCGGCACGGATGGGGCTTACCTACGACGTGACGTTTCTTTCCGTTATCTTGCATAATATTGCGGGGATAGACGTAAAAATAGAAAAACAGCATTGCTTGACGCATTGTATCCGCTCCCGCCAAATGGCGGAGGTGGACGAGCTGACCCGTCAGCTCGGCGCGCTCAATACCGTGCTTGCGTATTATAAGTACACGGACGATATCGAGGACGGCGACGGCGGGCGCGGCAAACGCTTGTTCTTTAAAAAGGGTTTTAAAAGGACGAAAGCCAAATATCCGGAAATCGAGCGTATCGTGCGGGAAAATCTTTTAGAACAAAGCAAAATCGAAAAGTTGAAAACGGACAGCCTCGACAGGGCGGCGGACGCTACCGCCAAGATTTTGGAGGAGTTTTCCGTTTGGTCGTTGGGCGAGAAGTCTACGGAGGATACCCGCAAGCTGTTTTATGCCGTCGGGAAGTGGATTTACTTAATCGACGCGTTGGACGATTACGATAAAGATTGGAAAAAAGGCGCGTACAATCCGTTTGCGCTTGCGTATAACGAGCCGTCGAGGGATTCGCTTGTCAACGGCAAGAAGGGGGAAGAGGTGCGGTTCGTGTTCCGTGCTCTGTTCTTCGATATCCGCGAGGCGCTCTCGAAAATTCAGTTCTGCTTTAACCGTGATCTTTCGGATAATATCCTGCTGCGTGGGTTGCCTATGGTGACAAAGCGGGTAATGGACGGTTGCGGTTGCAAGGAAAAGCTCACGAATAAATAACGGGATAAAAACAATACTAAAAGGAAAGGGAATACAGGAGAGTGTTATGCAAGAATACTACGAATTGCTCGGTTTGACGGAAACGGCTACGGACGAGGAAATTACCGCCCGCTATGAGGAATTGCGGGAGAAATATAAAGAAGAACGTTGGCTGGACGGCGAAGCGGGCAACGAGGCGGCGAGAAATCTTACCAAGCTGGAAACGGCGTATCGGGAAATTATGACCTCGCGCAAGGAGCGCAAGGAAAATACGCAGGGGCAAAATACGTTCGAGGAAATATCCGCATTGTTGAAGGAAGATAAAATTGCGCAGGCGCAAACGCTCTTGGACGAATGTAACGAACGTACCGCCGAGTGGCACTATTTGCAAGCGGTTGTTTTCTATAAGAAAAATTGGACGAACGATAGCAAGAAACAGCTTGAAATTGCTATGGAAATGGATCCCGACAACGTGAAATACCGCAATGCTTACGGGAAGATGAACGCCAAAAACGATTACGAGAAGCAATCTGCGGGGCAAACGCAGAACCCGTACGCAAATTCTGCGCCGCTCGACGATAATCAGATGGGTGGAAACGCTTGCTCGAATTGCTTGTCTTGCTGTTACACATATCTTTGTGTAGACTGTCTTTTCAGCCTTTGTTGCGGTTGCCGTTAAACGGAAAATAAGGATATGAAAAAGATAAGTTCCTACGAAATTGCGCTTTCGGCGTTGTCTGCGGCGATAGCCACTATATTCTTGACTGTCGGGATTTATACGGAAATTCTGCTTTTTACGGGATACTTGTTTGCAAGTATCGCAATGATGTTGCCGCTTGCTAAGCGGTGTTTTTGGGGATATATTCTTTCGTATACGGCTACTTGTCTTTTGTCTTTGCTGTTTGTTTCGTGGCGGTTTTGGGATATGTTGCCTTTTGCGCTGTTCTTCGGGCTGCACCCGCTTATTAACGAATTACAGCTGAAAAGTAAAATAAACCGTTGGGTGGCTTGCGCCGTTAAGGCGTTATGGTTCGATACGGTTATGTATCTCGTTTGGCGGTTTATATTCGGTATGACAACGTCGATTCCTGCGCTCGACAAATACATGGTATGGATCATTGTGATAGTCGGTACGTTATTTTTTGGGTTTTACGATAACCTTGCGTACCGTTGCAGAGGGGTCGTGAATACGACGGTCGCCCGTATAGAACGGAAGAAATAGACGGGAGGGAAAGGAATGATCGAAAAAAACGATATAATTTGCGCCGTCGCCGAGGCTATGGGTTCAAGCGGCGAGGGTATTATCAGGCACGAAGGGATTACTTTTTTCGTGCCTGCTTGTTTGCCGGGCGAAAAAGTCCGTTTTAGAGTACTTAAAATTAAGGGAAATATCGGCTACGGTAAGCTGGAAGAAGTACTTACACCTGCGGAGGAACGCGTGAGGATTAAATGCCCTGTGTTTTTGCGCTGCGGCGGTTGTAGCTTACAGCATCTCGATTATGAGGCGCAGTTAATTCATAAAAGCAACGTTGTCAAAGAGGCGTTGCGCAAAATCGGCGGGATAAACGCGCAAGTGCCTGTCGCCGTGAAAAGCGATCTTCCCTACGGCTATCGCAATAAGTTGCAAATGCCGATTGGAATTGATAACGAGGGGAATACCGTAATCGGTTTTTATGCGGAAAGAAGCCATAGGATTGTACCGATTGCCACGTGCGCTATTCATCCCGAATGGGCGGAAAAACTGATTTCTATTTTGAAACGCTATTGCTCTGAGTGTGCTGTAAAGGGCTATGATGAGGTTGCGAAAACAGGCTCGCTTCGGCATATTGTTGCAAGAGAAATCGGCGGGAATTTTATCTTTACGCTTGTAACAGCGAAGCGGGAAATTCCCAACTTACCGTACTTGATCGGCTTGCTTGGGGAATATTTTAAATCGTTTACGCTGTATCTCAATTTTAATGCCGAGGCTACCAACGTGATCCTTGGGAAAGAGTTTCATCTCGTACACGGTGCGGGGGTTTTTGAGGATCAAGAACACGGGATACGTTACGAAGCGGGGCCTGTCACTTTTTTGCAGGTCAATGAAAACGTGCGTGCGAAGCTGTATAAAGATGCTTTGAAAACGGTGACGGGCGAGGGTGACGAGGTGGTTATCGACGCGTACTCGGGCGGCGGGCTGTTGACGGCAATGATCGCTAAAAAAGCAAAGCGCGTATACGGTATTGAATTAGAGGCAGAGGCTTCTAAGTGCGCTGATGCGCTCAAAGCGAAAAATAAACTTGAAAATATGACGAATATCTGCGGGGCAGTAGAGGATAAGCTCCCCGCCGTATTGGAAAAGGAAAGGGGGGAAAAGTTGCGGCTCATTCTCGACCCGCCCCGCGCAGGAATCGCGCGTAGCGTGTTAAAGGCATTGTTGGAAAGCGGGATAGAGAAGCTTACGTTAATTTCCTGTAACCCCGCTACGCTTGCGCGGGATTTGGGGATATTGACAGGACGTTTGATTGAGGAAAACGGCGAACTTGTGAAAAACTCCTTATATGCCGACCAGCCCGAAAACGAAACCCTTGCAGGGTATTACGAAATTCAGCGTATTCAACCTTACGATATGTTCCCTCAGACCAAACACGTAGAGACATTAGTTCAATTATCCCACAAAAAACCTGATACCCATTTAGAGGTGGCTCTTGACTTTGAAGACGAAACTCTTGAACAGTCGCTTGTGGATGTTGAATCCCGTGTAAAATCAAGGGAAAGGGTGAAAGTGACCTAC